>CALHRB010000376.1 GCA_938038165.1 Candidatus Kapaibacterium sp.
GATTAAGTAAAAAAATGGCAGTTTTTATTTGTGATATAGACATGGAGAATTTGGTAATTCATACTAAATTCTCCGATTTTATTGAGGAAAAATTGGAATTCTTTTATCCTGAAATTTTATCTAAATTTTAGAATAATGGAATTCAATAGTTTTATAAATAATTACCGAAGTATAACGTTAAATAATAATTTTAAAAAATGAAAAACATAGTATTTCAAAGTAATCACGAAAGGAGTTTCCAATGGGAAAAATAATTGGTATTGATTTAGGAACAACTAACTCTGTGGTAGCTGTTATGGAAGGGACTTCCCCAGTAGTAATCGCAAACAGTGAAGGAGGAAGAACAACACCTTCAATAGTAGCTTTTACTAAATCAGGGGAAAGGCTTGTCGGACAGTCTGCCAAAAGACAATCTGTTACTAATCCGAAAAACACAGTATATTCGATAAAAAGATTTATGGGAAGAAGAATTAACGAGGTTTCAGAAGAAATCTCAATGGTTCCTTTTTCTGTTCAGCCGTCCCAAGATGGTAATTCCGTTAGGATTGATATTGACGGAAGATTATATTCTCCGCCAGAAATTTCAGCAATGATTCTTCAAAAAATGAAGCAGACTGCAGAAGACTATCTTGGTCAAAAGGTAACCGAAGCGGTCATCACAGTTCCTGCTTATTTCAATGATGCTCAAAGGCAAGCAACCAAAGATGCCGGCGAAATTGCTGGTTTAACTGTCCGCAGAATTATTAATGAACCTACTGCTGCAGCTCTTGCTTATGGGCTTGATAAAAAGGGCAAGAATCTCACTGTAGCTGTCTATGATTTAGGCGGCGGAACTTTTGACATTTCAATTCTGGAAATTGGAGAAGGTGTCTTCGAGGTTAAATCTACTAACGGCGACACTCACCTTGGAGGAGATAATTTCGATCAAAGATTGATAGATTTTCTTGCTGATGAATTCAAAAGAACTGAGGGAATAGACCTAAGAAAAGATCCAATGGCTCTCCAAAGATTGCGAGAAGCAGCTGAAAAAGCCAAAATAGAGCTTTCTCAAATGCTACAAACTGACGTCAATCTTCCTTTCATAACTGCAACAGCTGATGGACCAAAGCACCTAAATATAAATATTACAAGGGCAAAATTCGAAAGTCTTTGTGCCGATTTATTCGAAAAATCGCTTATCCCAGTCGAAAAAGCTCTAAGTGATGCTAAATTAAGTCCTTCTCAGATTGACGAGGTTATCCTTGTTGGAGGCTCAACCAGAATTCCCAAGATACAGGAATTGGTTAGGAATTTCTTCGGCAAAGAGCCCTCAAAGGGTGTCAATCCTGATGAAGTAGTTGCGGTGGGTGCTGCAATTCAAGGCGGTGTTCTTGCCGGTGATGTTACCGATGTATTATTACTCGATGTAACACCTTTAACACTCGGAATTGAAACACTTGGCGGTGTTATGACACCAATGATACCTGCAAATACAACAATTCCGACTAAGAAATCTGAAATATTTTCAACCGCTACTGACAGCCAGACATCCGTAGAAATTCACGTCTTGCAAGGAGAACGTCCAATGGCTGCTGACAACCGTTCGCTCGGAAGATTTCATCTTGATGGAATTCCACCGGCACCAAGAGGTGTTCCTCAAATTGAAGTAACTTTTGATATTGATGCCAATGGTATCCTCGGTGTTACTGCTCGGGATAAAGCTACTGGCAAGGAACAAAACATCAGGATAGAAGCTTCGAGCGGTCTTTCGAAAGAAGAAGTCGAAAAAATGAAGCAGGACGCTCAGGCTCACTCTGCCGAGGACAGAAAGAGAAAGGAAGAAATTGATCTTAGAAATCAGGCTGATAATTTGATCTATTCAACAGATAAACAATTGAAAGATCTGGCTGACAAGATGCCTGCTGATGCAAAGCAGAAAATCGAAGATGCAAAAGCAAGGCTCGAAAAAGCCGTAAAAGAAAATCCCTCAGACATCAGACCTGCAATTGATAATCTAAATCAGGTTTGGAGTCAGGTCTCTACAAATATGTATCAACAGGCAGGGACTGACACAACGGGTTCAACAGCTGGAGATTCATCGCAATCAACTTCGTCCAATCAATCAGGAAAAAGTAATGTCGAAGAGGCTGATTATACCGTTGTTGATGACAAATAATTTGTTGTTTTGAGAAACAATTAAATGAATTCAAATCCTGAGAGATGTTCTATTATAAATTAAGTGAAGAATCTAATATTTAGCAACGGCTTTAACAATTAGATTCTTCACTAACAATTTCAAGACAATTTTAGCTAACTTTTTTTTATTTTCCTATGGTTACAGGTTGTATTCCTTCATCTATAATATAATTCTTTGTTCTAACCATTTTATACCATTTAGGAACTGCATCAAGGAAAATGATTAAAACACTCGATACAATAATCGCAGTCATAATGAAATTAATCCAGCCGACAAATTCTTTTCCGGGAATGGATGTTTGAGGAAGATAAATATTAAACATGTTCATTAAGCCGGCAGAGATGGTAACAACTCCAACAAAGAGCATAGGAACTGCTGTTACCCAAACATATTTAACCTTGCCGCGATTGATAATAAAGGCAGTGCCAATGACCAAAGCAGCTGTTGCAAGTAACTGGTTAGCGGTTCCGAACATGGGCCAAATAGTAGCAACGCTACCAGTATATATAAAGTAGCCCCAGCTGAAAACAACAATAGCACTTGCGATAATATTTCCGGGCAACCAATTGGTTTTTGCAAATGGCTTATAAAATTTGCCCATCGTTTCTTGCAAAATAAATCTTGCTATTCTTGTGCCAGCATCTATAGTGGTCAAAATAAATAATGCCTCGAACATAATTGCGAAATGATACCAATACGACATCAAAGATTCAAGGCCCGGAATTTTCGAAAAGATCTGTGCCATTCCAACAGCAAGAGAAACGGCGCCTCCTGTTCTTCCAGCTAATTCTTCACCAACTTCTTTGCTAAGATAGGCAAGATTGGTTTCGGTGAATCCCATAGCCCTGAGCTGATCAGCAAAAAGCGGGAAAGAGTCAACGGGAATATTGATTAAAAAGTAATCTAATGGAAAAAGGCTGCATGCTGCTACTAATGCCAGAATACTAACCAGGCCTTCGCTAAGCATTGAACCCATGGCAATGAATTTGATGTTTTTTTCATTGGACAGCATTTTTGGGGAGGTCCCAGAGCTTACAAGTGAATGAAAACCTGATATTGCACCGCAAGCAATTGTTATGAACAAATATGGAAATAATGTACCGGGGATGATAGGTCCGCCACCGGAGGTAAATACCGTGAATGCAGGCATTTTCAAATCAGGCATAACAAAAATGATCCCGATTGCCAGAAAAGCAACCACACCAAGTTTCATAAAAGAGCTTAGATAATCTCTTGGCGATAGAAGGAGCCAAACTGGCAAAACAGAGGCAAAAAAACCATAAATACAAAGCAGAATTGTTAGTGTTTTATGATCAAAAAGAAAATAAGGTTCCAAAAATGAACCGGGGATAAACCTACCAAAAATAACAGCCAGCGTCAACAATATAACACCTATAACAGTAGCTTCTCCTGTTCTGCCTTTCCTGAATCGAAACATCCACAAACCCATAAATATAGCAATCGGTATTGTCATTGCAATCGTAAAAGTTCCCCAAGAACTTTCGCTCAAAGCATTGACGACAACGATCCCAAGTCCGGCGAGAGCAACGATGATAATGATAAGAATCGATATTGAAGCAGTAATACCGCTGACTTTTCCAATTTCTGCCTTTGCTATTTCTGCTAACGATTTTCCGTCGTGGCGTATGGAAGCAACAAAGATTACAAAATCATGTACAGAGCCTGCTAACACAGCTCCTAAGAGCATCCATGCAAATCCGGGGAAATAACCAAACTGTGCAGCCAGAACAGGTCCAACCAAAGGACCAGCCCCAGCTATCGCTGCAAAATGATGACCGAATAGAATGTATTTATTCATCGGGACGTAATTACTTCCATCGTATAATCTATTAGCTGGTGTTTGATTTTGTTCGTTTACAACAGCAACTTTTGCGGCAATAAAGCTATAATAAAATCTGTAAGCTAATGCAAAAACCGCAAGAGCTATTATTATAAGTGGCATTGCATTCATAAAATTTATACCGTCTTAAATTTTTGAATAAAACAATTTTAAATTTAAGAATTAATTTTTATTCATAAAAGCAACTTAAGTGTTTTTCTAAAATAATTATTTTTATTGGTATTAATATTGCATATTTAATCCTGGATTAATTTAATTATTTTTGAATTGTTTATTTTATAACAAGTTTTATGGGCTGGATACTATCAGTTTATTTCAATACTGACAGAACTTATTTGACACTTGTCAAAGAAGCTCCAAAAGGGCTTGCCCTTGAATATATAAACTCAACGGAAAATCCCATCATTCTCGAAAATCCTGAGAGTGATATTTCAAAAAAAGGATTTGATGAACTTGAAGGATACCTGTCCAGCTTAAAATCAAGCGTCAGCCGTGTCGCTGTAACTTTGCCGAGTGAAAATGTCCTTGTTACCCAATTTACCACTGAAGCCGAAGATGATCTTGGTGAGTTAACCAAGATAGTTGATAAAGAGATAAGGAACATATATCCACAATTTACTTATCAAAACTTTAGTTCTACAATTGTTCCACTTGGTTTTGAACCGAATGGGCTAAGAAATATGATGGCTATCATCATTTCTAAACAGGACTTTGAAGCTCCTAAAAAATTTCTTCAAAAATTTAATTTAGCTGTTGATA
>CALHRB010000377.1 GCA_938038165.1 Candidatus Kapaibacterium sp.
AAAAATTTTATCTATTCCTTTAACCAGATATTATTTAAATAGTATAAATAAATTCACCAAACTGGAACCATTAAGTGGAAATTTTAATTCCACAGAACTCTTGTGATTTAATAAGGTTTTTTACTTGATTTTATCACACGGAGCAAGACAAAAGCAAAGTATTGCTATTTTGTCGAGGGAATTAATATAAAGCAAGGTCATTCTGTAGGTACTGCGCGAAACACACTATTAAAACAATCCAACTCTTCATTAATAGCAAATATAAAATTTAAATGCCCTAACTTTGCCTTAAAACATCATCCTCCATATTTTGATGAAACTAAATTAAAACGGTGTAATGAAAGGCTAAAACTACCGAAAATTGATTTAAAAACTAACATTTAGTTAGATATATATAATTTTTATTGTACTATTCTTTAGGAGTTTTACGATGAAAACCAATACTATACTTTGGGTAATATTTTTTTCTTGCATTTTCACAGCTAACAGTTCCTTATTATTTTCAGAAGTGGCTGACTTCATATTATTTAATGGAAAAATTATCACAGTGGATGCTCAAGACAATATTTATGAAGCTATTGCTATCAAGAATGGAATAATATTAAGAGTTGGATCGAATCAGGAAATTTTAAAATTTGACGGGGCTGGATGCAAGAGGATAGACTTACATGGGAAAACGGTAACACCCGGTCTTGTAGATTCTCATTTTCACTTAATGTATTGGGGACAGCAATTTTGGCCTGGATATCTGAATATTCGCCACCCAGCAGTTACCTCGAAAGCTGACTTGCTGAATCTTATTAAAGAATATGTAAAAAAACTAAAACCAGGTGAGTGGATTTCCGGTAACCAGGGATTTACTCTCAAAATGAATGAAACGCTTGACCGTTGGGACTTAGATAAAGTATGCCCTGATAATCCGGCATATCTTCGCCATTGCAGTGGACAGTATTCAGTTGTTAACTCTAAAGCTTTGGAAATTGCCAAGATTGATAAGAATACACCAAATCCTCACAGCAGCCGGATAGTTAAGGATAGCACGGGAGAACCAACAGGAATATTGATGCATTATCCAGCCGAAAACTTAGTGGGACAATTTGCTCCCGGTTATGGAGAACTCTCAGAAGAAGAGGAAAGGGAAAGCATCGACAGAGGACAAAAGCTTTGTTTCGAAGCAGGTTATACTTCGGTTCAGGATGTTATCGTTGGAAATTTCAATGATATACTTTTGTATAAAAAGTTCGCAGACAGTTCTATCTTGAAAGTTCGACTCTATGCTTTGCTCTATATAAACAATGAAGAACAGGCTAATAATGTAGCTCAAGCATATAAACCAATAAATACGGGAAGGTTTACATTCGGCGGCTGGAAACTTGCAATGGATGGAGGTCTTGCCGCTAGAACTATTCTTATGTATAATAAGAAACTGTTTGCATCAAGTCAGTCCTATCCTTATTTTGAACAAGATGAGTTGAACAGGATAGTTAAAATCCTTCATAATACCGGACTTCAGGTAGCGATCCATGTCTGTGGCGATGAAGGTATTGATATGTCAATCAATGCTTTCGAGCAGGCAATGCAAGCAAATCCACGTCCTGACCCGAGACACCGGATTGAACATGGATTATTTCCCTCTTTAAATGCCATGCAAAGGTTTCAGAAAAATAAGATTATTCTTTCCACCCAACCACAATGGATTACTTGGTATGGTGATAGTTACAGCCAGATGACCGATTCATCTACAATGAGAAGACTATTACCTCTTAAAACAATGCTTAATATGGGAATACCATTAGCATTTGGATGTGATGTTCCTGCATCAACTTACCAGGAACCAAAATGGGCTTTCTTTGGTGCTACTATACGTAAGAGTGCCCAAACGCCTACAATTTTTAATCCTGAGGAAAGACTCACGATACAGGAAGCTTTGCGAATACATACAATGGGTTCGGCTTATGCTAGTTTCTCAGAAAAAACAACGGGTTCACTTGAGCCGGGCAAATTTGCAGATCTTGTGATTTGGTCGCATGACTTATATACAATGGCTCCCTGTGAAGCAATTGAACTAAACGCCGAATTGACCATGGTTAATGGTGAAATTGTTTATACTGATGGTAAGAATGTAGTAACATCAGTGGATAATGATCATACAATTTTATCACCAGACATTAGATTGTATCACTATATCTCCCCCAACCCCTTTTCGAAAGCGACAAGTATTAATTATCAATTGCAAACAGCAGGCAGAGTGAAGATTGACATTTTCAACTCGCTCGGTAAGAAAATCACTACGCTCATTGATGAATGGCAGGAAGCGGGGAACCATAGTTGTGAGTTTGGAGTTAGGAATTATGAGTTATCGGCGGGGATGTATTATTATAGGATACAGGTTGGAGAAAGGACGGAGAGCGGGAGGCTCTTGCTGATAAAATGATGTTTTTAAATAGAATTGATTATAACTCCAGCTAATGACAGCTTCAACTATTTTTTTCAAAAATCCAAATTGTTGAGGGAAAAATTTTTTTATCTTTCTGTTTGTTTTTGCAACATCAATAAAATTCAGTCCTTAAAATGATATGAAAAGTAAAAATAATATTATTTAATATTTATTTCCCAGACGTCCCCATTGTATTCATCAAATCGAATGAAACCGAATTGACGGGAATAGAAGAATCTTGAAACATTGGGTTTGGAAATCAATGTGTCAGCAGTACCGATATATACATCTTTAAATACAATACCCCGAATGGTAACGCTTTTGTTTGTTTCGTTGCTGATATTATAACCGTAAGCATCATACCAGTTTGCCATTATGTAAATATTCCTATGTAGATTTTCCAAATGAAAATTAATGGGGGAATCATATCTGATAAAATTTGCTGTGTCGGGATAGATTTTGTAAGTCCATCTCATAAAATAATTTGAAGTGCAACTGAAACTGAATTTGTCCATCTCGGGAAGGGTGTCTTTATAAATATTTCTGACTACAAAATGTCTTAAATCACCTTTATTGTTTGAAAAAGTAATTGTGTCGTCAAGTTTATATACAGCCCATTTAAGGTCTTCTGCAGTAAAATCATGATAAACAATCTTTCTTTTTCCCGGACAGCAGGAAATTAAAAATAAGATTGAAAAAATGAAGGCAAAAGATGTGAAAAGTTTATGCATTATCTATATTTATTTTTTTTAAACAAATTTCTAATTTTTTGCAGAACAGGTCAACTTCATTGTTAGTTATAATTAAAGGTGGGACAAGCCTGAGAACGCAACCTGAGGCGGCATTTGCGATAACATTTTGCTCAAGCAATAATTCAACTAATTTTGAAGCATCAATTGAAAGAAGAAGACCTTGCATAAGCCCACGACCTCGAACTTCAAGAATTAATTCGGGGAAAGCTTTTTGCAATTTTTTTAATGCTTCTTGCAAATAATGACCAACATTGACGACATGATTCATTAAACCGTTTTCCAGCTCTTCAAGGACAACTAAACCGGCAGTACATGCCAGAGCGTTTCCTCCGAAAGTTGTTCCATGCATACCTTTAGACCAGACCTCGGAAAGATTTTCCATTGTCAAAATGCAACCAAGAGGCAGACCCCCTCCAAGTCCTTTTGCGAGCGTTACAATGTCTGGCTTTACATTAAAATACTCGAAAGAATGGAATTTTCCTGTTCTTCCAATGCCTGATTGAACTTCATCAGCAACCACAAGAAAATTATATTTTTCTTTTAATTTGAAAATTTCATTAACAAAATCAGGCTTAGCTTCGTAGATACCGCCCTCGCCTTGTATAAATTCCAGAAACACAGCAGCAGTATCTTTATTAACGCAGTCTTTTAAAGCTGAAATATCATTAAAGGGTAAAATTCTTATTTTATCAAGGAATGGACCCATATTCTCTTTGTAAAGTGGTTTATCCATAATGGACAATGCCCCATAAGTCCTTCCATGAAAGCCGCCTGTGAAGGAAATAATTTCGGTTTTGTTCCTCAGGTTGCCCCATCTTCGCACAAGCTTGATTGCAGCTTCGGTGGATTCAGTGCCTGAATTTGAAAATAATACCCTTGAGTAGCCGCTCATTTTAATGATTTTTTCAGCTAATTCTATTTGTGAGTCCTGATAAAAATAGTTTGAAAGATGGAGATATCTTTTGGCTTGCTCAAGTATAGCATTAAAAATTTTTGGATGGCTATGACCAAGAACATTAACAGCAATACCACCGAGAAAATCGAGATATTCATTTCCGTTTTTATCATAGATTTGGCAGCCTTCCGCACGCTCCGGAACAATGTCAAGCCTTTTGTATGTTTGTAAAAAACACCTATGCTCTGCCTCAACTAATTGATTTCTATTACTAATCATAATTTAATTAAACAACTAAGTTAATGAATGGATAACTGAAGTAACTACTCCCCACACCTCAAAGTTCATTTCTGATTTTATTTCTATCGGTTCATATTTACGGTTTTCGGGTATGAGATAAATTTTGTTTTTGCTGATTTTAAGTCTTTTAACTACAAGTTCACCGTCTATTGCAGCAATAACGATACTACCACTCCGAGGGGTAAGCGAGCGGTCAACGATCAAAACATCACCGCTATGTATTCCTGCATCAATCATCGAATCACCGGTAACCCGAAGGAAAAAGGTTGCTGAAGGATTTCTGACGAGATATTCATTCAAATCCAATCTACCCTCAAGATAGTCATCAGCAGGAGAGGGAAATCCGGCGGAGACTGATTCCAGAAAGATTGGAATGTATTCTTCCTTTTTTCTTATTGGCTTGAAAACATTGGTAACAACAACATTTTCGATTTCAACTTTCTTTAATTTTGGATTTTTATTCATAACATTCAAATGTCAGTCTTGATTTTTTTAAATGCTTCTGCAAAAACCTGTTGAGTTTCATCGAGAGCCTGAGAAACAACTTTTGTATCTGATATGATCGAGATAAAGCTTGTGTCGCCATTCCAGCGAGGCACCACATGTATATGAATGTGGTCGGGAACGCCTGCTCCTGCAACCCTGCCAATGTTAATTCCTATATTGAAACCATGTGGACTGCTGACAAAATTAATAGCTTTTAAAGCAAGCTTGAGAGCGTCCATCATTTCGAGCAATTCCTCGACTGATAAATCTTCAAGATTTGCAACATGCTTATAAGGTACAATCATCAAATGTCCACCGTTATAGGGGAATTTGTTCATCATAATAAAGCAATGCTTTAGCCTTTCGACAACGAGTAATTCTCTTTCTTTTCCGATTGAACAAGCCGCTTCGCAAAGAAAACATCCCTTTTGGTTTTTATTCTGTTCTTCATCTTTGAAAGATTCAATATATTTCGAACGCCATGGAGCCCATAAAATATCCATTTTACCTCATTTAATTTGTCATCATTCGAAAATTACGAAAAAAAATGAAATTTTAATGAATTTAGTCATTATATTTGAAAACGAATATATATAGATTTTTCTATAATTTTAAAAGAATTAAAACTTTGTTAAAATGATATTGCACGATATAAAAATAGCACCTTCTTTGCTATCGGCTAATTTTGCCAATCTTGAGAATGATATAAAAAAATGCGAAAAAGGAGGTGCTGACATAATTCATATTGACGTCATGGACGGGAACTTCGTTCCAAATCTTACAATTGGTCCTATTGTTGTTAATGCTATCAGGCCGTTAACGAAAATACCATTATCCTGCCATCTAATGATAAATGATCCGGGAAAATACATTGAAGAGTTCTTTAAAGCTGGTGCAGATAGTATTTCTGTTCATGTCGAGGGATTGGTTCATATTCACAGGACTCTTAATTTGATCAAAAGTTTTGGCTTGAAAGCCGGAATAGCTCTAAATCCGGCCACCCCACTTAACTTTGCTTATGATTCCGCTGACCACTGCGACTACATACTGCTTATGTCAGTTGATCCAGGATTTGGTGGACAAAAATTTATCCCAACATTTTTAAGAAGATCTGAAAAGCTTAGAAATTTTCTTCTCAAAAATAACCTTGATCACATTGAAATAGAGGTTGATGGTGGTGTGAAGTTCAACAATGTCGAGGAGATCGTCATGGCTGGTGCAAATATCTTGGTTGCCGGCTCCGGGCTTTTCCATGGTAATTTAATAGAAAATATCAGAGAATTAAGGAAAAAAGCTGAAAACGCCCGAAGGCAAGCTCAGCTCTTTTAATCACCCTCTATAAAAATATACCCCAAAATTGGATCACTTTGATTGTGCATCAAAATTGATTTTATGATTTTTTTATCCAAACGAGAGCCAGGTGGAAGTAATTTTATTCCGAAATTTGTCATAATATCCCGAGTGATAACCATACCATCAGAAAGTTCATCAATTCTGATAGCTTTCTCTTTGGAATATTCTTCTTTTATTTGACGGAAAGCCTGATATTGTTCAAGTAAGGTTATAATTCGATGGTCATAAAATCTACGCCCTGTCAGCTTCATAACCTCAATAACCTGATTAACGCCTTGCCTGGACAATTTCATAAGCTCCTCGAAATCAAGTGCAACTCTGATGATTCTCGAAGCCATCGGTATTTGCCATGACTGTAACCTTTGCGGAAAACCGCTGCCATCGAAATTTTCGAAAATGTGAGTTACGATTTGTGTTACATATTTGAATCTGCTAACATCCTGCAAAATATCACGGGCAATAATTGGAACCTGACCCATTAGTGATGTTGTCGGCTCGCCGTTAATACTAACTGGCTTTTTTATTTGAGAATCTGGCAGGAAAATTTTTCCAACCAAGCATAGATTTGCCGCCATTTCCAAATCCAGCATTTCTTCCTCAGTGAATTCTCCGAGTTGCTTAGCTATCCAAACAGATGTATCAACAATACTTTCTATTGCATTTTTTGACTCAGGAAATCTTGTTTCAATTATTTTCCTACCTAAAGTTGTCAGATCACTGAATGATTTTTCGAGTTCAGCACTTAAATCGAAAACCAACTCGTTGCTTTCTTTTAAATCTTTATGAATAGCTACGAACTTTTGAGCAATTTTTAATTTTGGATATAAATCATCACTGTTGATTGGCTTCAGGATAAAATCATCAATACCTGCTTCTATTGCTTTAAATTTTTCTTTACGACTATTATCAGCCAGAATTACGATAAAATAAATATGAGATAGTTTCTTTAAATTTCTGATTTTTTTGATAAGTTCAATGGCGCTGAATCCAGGGCTTTTCAGGTCGCAAAAAACTATATCAGGGTTATCTGACAATATTCTTTCCCAGCCAACATCTCCTGTTAATTCAGTAATTATTTGAGAGCTTATTGTGATGTTTTTGATTGCAAAACTTAATTCGGAAAGACACTCTTTTTCATCATCAATAAGTAAATATTTCAATTTGTTCGATTCTCTCATTATTGTTTTTAATTATTAATGAAATTAGATGAACTTATTGGTTTAATTAAAATACTGATTCTTCTGTTCGAAACATCAAAAGGATTATCTGGGTTTCTTAGTTTTCTGTCTGCAAAGCCGGTAACCATAAGAACTTGTCCTTCCCAAAGTCCATTTGTCTCAAGAATCTTTCGTGATGCATTAGCTCTATCTGCCGATAGCTCCCAGTTAGAATAATTTTGTCCTGAATACTGTCTGCTATCTGTATGTCCTTCGATACTGATATAATTGGGTAATTTCCCAATTTCTCGTGCAAGTGCTGCAAGGATTTCTCTTGCCTTTCCAGTTACCTTTGAACTACCAACTTCAAAAAATACTGACTCCTGAGTTTCAAGTAATTCAATTCTCAACCCATCCTTTGTCATTTCAATCTTGATCGATGACAGAATATCCTTTAATTCCGGTGCCTGCTGAACTTTGTTTTGAATAAATGCTTCGAATTCAGAAGCCATTTTTTTCACTCTCTCAGCAGCAACTATACTATCATTTAATGCTTTTTTGATTGTTTCGCTCGTTATTTTTTGATTTGAGTCCTTTTCGGGTGGTATTACGAAAAAGAAATCCTGCTTCTTTTCATCTCCTTTTCCCTCTTCGGGGACAAGGTTTAAATCAATAGGTGAAGCTCTTTTACCAGTAAAGAAATTAAATGCACCGGGATCTTTGAAAAATGCTTCGACCTGCTTCTTTACCTCATCATTTTGTCCTAAGATCCACATAACAATAAAGAAAGCCATCATAGCCGTTACGAAGTCAGCATAAGCAACCTTCCAGGCTCCTCCGTGATGACCGTGCCCGCCGTGCCCCTTCTTCTTTTTTATTATTATCGGCTCTTCTCTCTTATGTGTGGTTTCGGCTTCAGACATACTCTTACCTTAATTACTTGGTCTCTTCAAAGATTCTTCGGTTTCAGAAAAGCTTGGTCTGTTTTCGGGATCTATTGAGCGTCTTCCGTATTCGACTGCAACAGTAGCAGGAGCACCTTTGACGAATGACAGCAATGCATTCTTGATGCAATGAAGATATTTCGATTCTTTTTCAAGATTTTTGTTCATTATGGAAGCTATTGGTCCGACGATTCCATAGGACATTAGAACACCGAGGAATGTACCGACCAAAGCTCCCGCAACGTGATGACCGACTGCTTCAGCTCCTTCGGATATTGAACCCATAGTAACAATAATTCCAAGAACCGCAGCCACAATTCCCAATCCCGGGAATGCATCAGCCATAACTTGAAGGGAGTTTGGCGGTATCTGTTCGTCAGCGTGTATGTTCTCGAGGTCAATTTCCATTAGTTCTTCAAGGTCATGAGCCGGAACACCACCACTTAACACAACTTTTAATGTATCGCAAAGAAAAACCACACCATGATGATTAGCCAGAAAAGTAGGATATTTTGTGAAAATCGAACTTGATTCCGGATTCTCTATATGAGGTTCCAATGCAATTAAGCCATCTCTTTTCGCGAACTGAAAGAGTTCATATAATAATTGGAGCAACTCAATGTAGCTCTGTTTATTGACTTTGGCTCCTTTGAGTGTTCCCAATACGCCTGAGATAATATTTTTTATGACAGACATTGGATTAGCTATCAAAAGAGAGCCTACAGCCGAACCAATGATTACTATATACTCAGCGGGAACAATTAAGGATAGAGGGTTGCCTCCTGCCATCATAAAGCCTCCCAGGAGAGCCACAACTACAACAATCAATCCAATGATTACAAACATTAAGTCCGTCCTTGATATATTTTATTTGAATATTTTTCTTAATATTAATCAATATTAAGTCTTGTCTTCAAATTGCTATTATCGGGTTCAATTTCTAAACCTTTACGCCAATTTTTTTCTGCTTCGATTTTATCACCGAGCTTATCATATATATCGCCCAAATGTTCAAAAACTTCAGCAGAAACATCGCCAATTTTTATGGCTTTTTTGATATACTCAATGGCTTTATCGGTATTTCCCAGTTTGAATTGAATCCAGCCATAAGTATCAAGGAAGGACGCATTTTCAGGGTCGGCAGTCAAGGCAATATTAATCATTTCAAGAGCTTTGTTTAAATTTATGCCTCTGACCGAAAGAGAGTAAGCATAATTATTATTTACAAGAGGGTTAAGTTCATCTATTTCCAATGCTTTTTCATAAAAATAATCGCAACTGTCATATTGCTGTATATTATCGTAAAGCATACCTAAATTAATTAAATACTCGATCTCTTCTGTTTCAAGTTGGTAGGCTTGCCTTGCATATTGTATTGCTTGTTGGTTTTGATTTAAATTTTTAAGAGCTAAACTTGCAAAGTAAGGAAATCTTGAGTCTTTATTAAACTGATTGGCAGCGTTTTTAAAAATTTCGAAAGCTTCCTCGTTTTTGTTTCTTTGGATAAAATAAAAACCTACTGAAATTGGTATTTGAGGTATTGAATCAACGAGGTTCAAAGTTCTTTTTAATATTAGTTCAGCCTGCACAGAATCATTAGCCTTTGCTGTTAAAAAGCCCTTGATGTATTGTATTTTCCAACTCAAATAAAACTTATTGCTTAATTTTTCCAAATACTCTTTTATTGGT
>CALHRB010000378.1 GCA_938038165.1 Candidatus Kapaibacterium sp.
TTCCATTTAATAAAAAAAGTAAAAAATTTCAGCAATAAAAATACAAAAATTATATATAAAAAAGACGGTGTTTTGACGGGATTGAATATTATTTATTATTTTGCTTTTTTTACAATATCATTTACTATATGATTGTCATTAATAATTATTTTTAATAAAAAAAGGTTGGTTTATGATGATCTTCAAGTCCGTAAAAATTTTCTCGTTAATCTTGTTTATAACATTTCTTATTAGTGGTTGCTCTGCGATTAAACAGGTTACTCAGACGCTTGTAAATTTGCAAAGATTAAAATTCAAACTTGAAAACGTCAATGGGTTCCGACTTGCCGGCATCAGTCTTAACGATAAAAAGTCAATCTCAGATTTTTCCTTATCCGATGGTTTAAACCTTACAAAGGCATTCACGAGCAAAAGTTTGCCTGCTCAATTTGTTTTAAATGTTGCTGCTGTCAACCCTAATGATGGAACAGGAGGCTCAAAGCAAACAACGGCAACCTTAACAAGTTTTGAATGGCAGCTTTATATTGATGATGTTCCGACTGTTTCTGGAAATATTGATAAAGCTATTGAAATACCTGGCACCGGTCAACAATCAATAATACCTCTTTCAATTAGCCTTGACCTTGTTAAATTTTTTGAAAACAAGGGATATGAGGGTATAGTGAATTTAGCTCTGGCCATCGGTGGGGTTAATTCAAGTCCGTCAAGATTAAAACTTGATGCCAAACCAACTGTTTCGACACCATTTGGTGCAATCAGTTCACCAAGAATTACTGTGATTGATAAACAATTTAATTGAGATTGATTTAAATTTCTAATTTTCCGTTTTTAAACTAAAAAAGGCTGTCTTCGTTTGAAAACAGCCCCTTAATTTCATTATTGATTAAGATAATTCCTCGAATCTTGCTTGAAAGAACCTGAGGTATTTTGGTTCATAAACCATTTTCAAACCCTTTGCCTGGTGTCTTTTTTCATAAAGTTCATTAACTGAATAAGCTGTGACATCAAGATGAGATTGCATATAAACCCTTCTTGGAAATGTCAACCTAACCAATTCAAGTTTTGGATAATTATGGTCGCCGGTTTCTCTGTTTCTGCCAGCTGAAACTATACCTCTTTCCATAGCTCTCACACCTGATTCAATGTATAAATCGGCAGCTAATTTTTGAGCTGGAAAATTAATTTGAGGAATATGGTCGTAAAAGGCTCTCGCATCGAGAAATACGGCATGACCTCCGATTGGTTTTACGATTGGTATGTTGTTTTCGATTAATTGATTTCCAAAATATTCAATTTGTTTAATTCTTGAGCGGATATGGTCATACTGAACTGCTTCCTCCATACCCCGAGCCATAGCCTCCATATCACGACCGGCAAGACCTCCGTAAGTATGAAGACCTTCGTAAACTACCACTAAATTTCGTAGTTCCTCGAATAATTCCCAATCGTTCACTGCAACAAAACCGCCAATATTGACAAGCAGGTCTTTTTTGCCACTCATAGTGGCAGCATCAGTATAAGAGCAAAACTCGAATAGTATTTCCTCTATTGATTTATCAGCGTAACCGGGTTCTCTTTCCTTAATAAAGAAAGCATTTTCGATGGCACGAGTTGCATCCAGAACAACTTTTATTCCATATTTGTCAGCCATCTGTTTCACTTCTTTAATGTTTTGCATTGAAACAGGCTGACCGCCTGCCATATTAACAGTTCCGGCAACAGATATATAAGGAATTTTGTCTGCTCCAACTTTCTTTATAAGGTCTTCAAATTTTTGGATGTCCACATTCCCCTTGAATGGATGAAGATTGTCAGGAATATGTGCTTCGTCAATTATGACATCCACAAATGTCCCGCCTGCTAGCTCTTGATGAAGCCTTGTTGTTGTGAAATACATATTTCCGGGTATAAAATCACCGTCTTTTATTAATGACTGCGAAAGCAAATGTTCTGCACCCCTGCCTTGATGAGTAGGAACAAGATATTTGTACCCATAGAACTTTTGAACATTAGATTCCAAATAATAAAAATTTTTGCTTCCGGCATATGCCTCATCTCCAAGCATCATTCCAGCCCATTGATAGTCGCTCATTGCGTTTGTTCCGCTGTCTGTAAGCAAATCAATATAAACATCCTCGCTTCTGAGAAGAAATGTGTTATAACCTGCTTCTTTTATTTTCTCAATTCTATATTCACGAGTTGTCATCTTGACAGGCTCTACTACCTTGATTTTGTAAGGCTCTGCCCAGGGTTTTCTTTTATCAGCCATATTTTTCCTTTGGTTGTTTTTAAATATTTTTGCCTATAATTATTAAACAACGATTTGTTTAAATAACAATTAAACCTACAAATTTAACATTATGAAATAACAAGAAAAAAATAGTTTCTGTTTTTTGTCAAGTTTTTTTATTAAGTATTTTGAGTGTTGCTGGTTCTATTTTGATATCATCAAAGGCTTGCTCAAAATGTCAGAGTTTGTTATTAAGACCAAATGATATAATCCTGCATTCAATTGGCTTATATTGAACTTATATTCAAATTCACCAGGTTTCAAATCAATGATATCATAGATTAATTTTTGCCTGCCGAGATAATCATATATGATGAGTTTAGCGGATCCTCTTTCGATATTTCCAATATTTATGCTTAATTCATTACTCAGATAATTATAAGAATTGACGGTTAAAAATAGCCTTGCATCAGTATTTACTGCACGAGTGCCGCCTTCCTTGCATAAATTTTTCAGGCAAACCTGCCCGTTAAATGCAGAGACTTTTATCTCTTCGCAATCATATAACAGTTGAGTTATTTCTATAGGTGAGCATTCTAACTTGCCAAGAGTTGCAGTGAATTTTACCTTGTTAAGAATCTCCTCGGAATCATTCCCGACTATTTCAATGATTTCTTTATCACCTTCAACTCGACGATTTGAAAAAATACCGACTGGCTGAAGAATGGATTTGTTGTAAGATAAACTGAAACTATTGATTTTAAAATTGCATAAAACTCTTGTGTCACTCCATTTGACAGAAACTGGCAAAACAAAAGTTTCCCCTATTTCGGCTTCCACAGTCCCCAATTCAATAGTTGATGAAACATTAAGCATTTCAACAAAAACTGATGTATCTGCAACACAGCCATTCTGGTCAATAACCCTTAAAGAGAAAGTGCCGGTCTTATTTATATATATACTCTGTGTAGTTTCGCCCGTTGACCATAAATAAGACATACCCGGCGGTCCTGAAAGCTTTATACTGTCGCAGGGACATATATAAAATCCTTTGGCTGAAGTTATTACCGATTTTGGCGTAGGAAAAATGTTTACCCTGACTGTGTCATAGGCTTCACAGAATTTGTTATCTAAAATTTTTACAATGTAAGTAGTGTTCTGATCAACTCGTGCAACAGGATTAGAAGAATATGGATTATCTAAACCCGTTTTCGGGAACCATTCGTAAATAAATGGTGCTTCTCCTCCTGAAGTTGTTACCTGTAATCTGACTTCCTCCCCTTTGCAGGCAGAAACAAGCTTTTCAGCCGAAGCTGTTAATGAACAATAAATAGTAAATGAAATATCATCTATCACGAAATCGTTGCCTGATTTTCTGATATTTCTGTCATAGATTACTATCTCTGCTGTATCTATATTGTTTGAATTCCAAATATATTTTATTTCAGTCCATTTGCAAACATCTTCCGATATATAGAATGGAGATGGCTGCATCTGAACACCATTTATATATACATCAAAAAATGGTGGGTTTAATGGATAAACAGAGGCACTCCAAAAAGAAAATTTATAAACGGAATTTAAATCTAATCCTCTTACGGTTTGCTTCCATACAATTTTATCAGCTTTATCAGAGCCGTTTATTAAAAGCATAAAACCGGATTGGTTTGTTTTATCAAAACAAGAATCAAATCGGGAATACTGCTTTTGAGGATTTTGCGAAAGACAATAAGTTCCCTCCATCCTCATATTTCTCGGTGAATAAAGATAATCGGTGTAAAAACCTGTATCTCCTTCCTCAAATTGACCATTTACGATCATTTGATTGTTAAGTTGATATTCCCTTTTATTAGAGCTAAAAAGAGTAATGCTTGAAATTAATAATAAAAATATAAAAAAAATGAATAATTTTATTCGGTTCATAATCTTACTTTTATTAATTGATTTATATTATTAAAAACAAAGATGTTGTTTTTTTGTTACAAATTCAATTAAGTTTTTGAAATATAATCAGTGCAAGAATAATAAAAATATCTAATGAAAACAAATCCTGAAGCTAAAATAATAGTTTTTTCAAAAATTATAATAGTAATTCTTTCAATTTATTATTTAGCTATTTTTCTTTTTATTTCGCTTTCAAGAATAAATTATCCTTTTGAGCTCGAAATGATGGAAGGAGAAATGTTAGAAAATGCCATCAGGATTAATGATGGTAAAGCAATCTACACCGAACCTTCTATTGATTATATTCCTTTCATTTACCCACCACTATATTTTTATTTATCTGCAATTTCGATGAGAATATTTGGAGAAAGTTTCTTTTCTCTGAGATTAATATCCCTAATTTCTATTTTAGTCAGCTTCCTGATGATATTTATTTTTGTTAAAAAGGAAACCGGAAATTGGATCTTTGCTGCTGCGGCAACCGGAATTTTTGCTGGTGTCTTCCAAATAACCGGCTTTTGGTTCGATCTTGCTCGGGTGGATTCGCTCTTTCTGATGTTTCTTATCTTTATGATTTTTTGTCTCAGGTTCAAAGATAACCTTACCGGAATTATTATTTCATCAGTTTTGGGGACTTTGGCTTTTCTAACCAAACAAAGCTCGATGATAATTATACTGCCGATTATATTATACCTAATAATAATTCATAAAACAAAATCACTTTTCTTTGTTGTTCCCTTAATTTTTGGTATTTCAATTACAACAATTATTTTGAATAATTCCACAGATGGCTGGTATTCATTTTGGATTTTCGAGCTGCCATCATCTCATCAGTGGAACTTAAAATACCTACTTTCTTTCTGGACTTATGATGTTTTCAAACATACTTCAATAATGTTTCTTATTATTACTCTATGGATTCTTTATTTAATCAAGGAAAAAATGAACAAGAATTATTTGTTTTATTTATCACTTTTGATAGGTATTATTTCTGCTGCATGGATACAACGATTACATCTCGGGGGATTTGTCAATGCAAATATTCCTTTTTATGCTCTATTCTCAATGACTTTTTTGATTGGACTGAACTTGCTTTCGGAAAAGACTAATTCTTTTCAAGGAAAGAAAAACGGTATTATTATAATCTTTCTTATTCTGATTATAAGTCAATTATTAACCTTAAATTACAACCCAATGAAAGCAATTCCAACCAGTGAGGATATTATAGCTGGGAAAAAACTCGTTGAAAAAATCAAAAAAATGGAGGGGGAAATTTTCATCCCTTATCACGGATATTTATCAAGATATGCCGGGAAAAAAACTTATGCTCACTGGGTCGGTTTTCTTGATTTAATGATAAGCAAATCTGATTATAAATATAGATTAGAGAAAGATTTTGAAAACAAACTGGCATCGGGTTTTTTTAGTGCGATAATTGTTGATGATGATTTTTCGTATCATTTTTTAGAAAAATATTATGAGAAAAAAGAACATTTTTTTGATAATGAAGCATTTATGACAATCACTCAAAAATCTAGACCAC
>CALHRB010000379.1 GCA_938038165.1 Candidatus Kapaibacterium sp.
ATGAATAACATAGATTTTGTTAATAATGACTCTTGGGGAAATACAGACGGAGCCGTTTTTAATGTTTACGCAAATCAATGGGTTCATCCTTGGCGACCTCTTTCTACCAGTTCAGATGATAATTTAACTGATGTTAATGCAAAAGATAATTTATTTTATTCTAACACACGCTTCGGATTATACAATACTTCAAGTTATGTCGTAAACGCCGAAAGATGCTACTGGGAAGAACCACCATATCTTATTCTGAATGGTCAAGCCTCTAACCGAGCCGGTCATACATACTCTTGGGGTCCACAAGTTGCAAGAGGCTCATTTACTGATGATGGTTCACCTTTTGATGGAACTTGGCTCGATGGTGGCAGAGACTATACTCTCCCTGATGACGGAACTCCGGGTAATAACTTCGGTTCTGACGATTCTGACGTTCCTGAATTTACTTCAACAATATGGGGTAAAATTGACTTTTCGCCTTATGTAACCGACATGAATTCTGCATCTACATGGTCTTCTTTAACACTCAGAAATATCACTGTTGATAATGCAAATGTATCAATGCCAAATCCACCATATTCATTAGGTATTCATAATGAGTTTGACAATATTCAAAATGCTATTGATGCTGCTCAGGAGGGTGATATCATTGAAGTCGTGGGTAATGGAACCGGTTATGATTATGATGAAAATATAGTTATTGATAAAGGTTTGACCATTCAGGCAAAAACCGGAACACCCGTTCTTTATCCTTCAACTGGTGGTACTAATATTACTTCAACAACAAGCTCAAATAGTTCCGTTATCGGGTTCAAGATTGTTACTGATGGAAACTCTGGAGATATGTTCGGTGTTTCTCAAAGTACTGGTAATGTTCAGACCTGCGGAAGCACTTATTGGCTTGGCTCCTCTCAACTATTCACATATTCATCAATTGATCCTTATGTAGAGGATGGGGATAATAACGCACCTGCTGGTAACAATAATTCTACTAATGATAATAACTCTCTTGGGTTGTTTATTATCTGTACCTATCCACCACAGAATGATTTAGTTCTTTGGCTGGACGCAGCTCAGATAAGTGGAAAAAGTGACGGCGATCTGCTTGATTTAGTACCTCCAGCAACATTTTCATGGGAAGATTTAGCCGGCAGTAATGACCACGCTAAACAAGGTAACAATAATATGAGACCATTATATAACACTAATGTTATTAATAGTTTACCAGCTGTCAGATTTACAAATACCGGAAATCCATTTACATCAAAATATTTATGGATTGATTATAATTCATCTACTAATAGACCGAATGCTTTAACAGATAAAATGCTTTTTGTTCTCTTCAAAACTCCATCGAACGTTAGCGGAACTACCCCACAGATGGTTTTCGAACTTGGTGGTGTAACAAGTGGTATGAATGCTTATGTTGTTGATGGTAAAGTCGGGCTGGGTATCTGGAGAACCAGCACCCCAATTCAAAGAAGATATTTTGAATTTACTTGCTCACCAAACACCGTTTATCTGGCAAGAGCATATTATGATGGAACAAACTTCAAAGCATTCCTGAATGGAACTTCTTCAAGTGCAATTTCATTTGCTGGATTAACAGCCGATGCTTTCAGCTCAAGAGCCGGGGTTGGTGCCGCAGTTAATGGAACAAGATATTCCACAGGGGCATTTAATATGACACAGGGTCATCATTTTAACGGTCATATCGGCGAAATTTTGCTCTATAACAATTATGATGCAACTGATTGGTCAGATGCCAAGAATTATCTTGGAGCTAAATGGGGTCTTAGCGGTTACTTCTTCTTCCCAAGAAATGACGGTTGGGAACTCATCAGCGAAGATTCTGATTTAAGCGGTGATGTACAAGTTCTTCCTGCTTATCCTAATCCCTTCAGTATTTCAACCTCATTTGACTTTGCAGCTGCAGAAACTCAAAATGTAACCATTGAGCTGTATGATGCTCTGGGTCAAAAAGTTGGAACATTATTCAATGGTTTAGTTAACAAAGGTGAGATCAATACAATAAATATTGATGGTACAAACTTAAGCTCTGGCTTATACGTTTACAGAATTTTTGGTGAGACATTTACCGAATCAGGTAAAGTTATTTTGAATAAATAAATTTTATTTTTACACATTAATCATTTTTTAAGGAGTCTTTTATGAAAAAATTATTTGCTATCATTGCATTTTTCTTTGCTGTTGCTTTTGCATTCAATAATGCTTCTGCTCAACCATTTAATACCGATGAAGGAACAAACTGGTTCGAAATTTACGTTTATGAGCCAATTATTGTAACTCCATTAGATATGGATCCCGATCCCGGTATCACAAGTAGAGTGTTAGGAGCTATCGCACCAGGAACAACGAAAAATTTTCCAAATCCAAATTTAGTTGACATTCAGTTTTCTGTTGAAGGTGGTGTCGGTGCTGATTACAAAGTTGACGTTGATGTTGACCATACATTAGAAACAACTCCTGGCGATCCTTTAAGTGCATTAACTCTTAATGGTTTAACATGGGAGGTTGATTATAATGTTGCTGCTCCTGGTTACTTTGTTGCCGCAGATGCCGGTGATCCAGGTTCAACTAATGGCGATTATACAGGCTGGGGTCCTCACACATTTTCTGGTGCCGGAAGAGATATTTTCAGAGTTTACCCAGCTTCATTGACTGCTGGTCCTAATGCTGTAAGTGGTAATTATCTGTTTGCAGTTACATTGACCGCATATTATATCTAAGAAATTAGATCAGATAGTCCTAAATTTTAAACCCTATGGAAATTTAAACCATAGGGTTTTTTTATTATCCACGTGGGTGGAAGGTTCTATGAACTTCTTTTATGTAATCGTTATCAATATGAGTATAAATTTGAGTTGTCGAAATATCTGAATGCCCGAGCATTTCCTGAACTGCCCTGAGGTCGGCACCACCTTCCAGAAGATGAGTAGCAAATGAATGCCTGAAAGTGTGAGGGTGAACTTCTTTGTTAATTTCTGCATCTTTTGCTGCTTTG
>CALHRB010000380.1 GCA_938038165.1 Candidatus Kapaibacterium sp.
AAGAAAAAAAAGAGTTATCCAAAATCTTTAAAAATGGAGAAATTTCAGAAGAAGCTGTCATTTTGATTACTGAAATAATAAATAAATCTGATAGTTTACAATATTGTAAAACTATTTCTGAAAAAATTCTTTTTGATGCTATTCAATAACTCGATTCACTCAAACCATCTGAATATAAAGAATCTTTGAAAGCAATTTGTGATTTCGTATGGATAAGGAATCATTAAATTATGAATAATTTACTAAAAGACCCATTATTAAAGCCTCATATAAATTTTTCTAAATCTATCATTAAACATTATGCAAAAAGCTTTTACTTTGCATCAGTCTTCCTTCCTAAAAAAAAGAGGTTGGCAACTTATGTTATTTATTCATTTTGCCGTTATGTGGATAACATAATTGATAAACCTCGTAAAAGAACAAAAGATGAATTAAATACAGAATTAAACTCAATAAAGGATGAATTAGAAAAAGCAAATAGATACTCTGAGTCAGAGCATCCAATAATTGGAATATTTATTCAAGTAATAAAACAATACGGAATTCCCGTTGAATATGCTTTTGATTTGATTGAAGGGGTAAGAATGGATCTAATATATGACAGATATAAGAATTTTGATGAGCTGTATATATTTTGTTATCGAGTGGCAGCGGTTGTAGGTTTGATGATGACTTATATACTTGGTTTCAATGATAAAAGTGCTTTGCTATACGCTGAGAAATTGGGCATAGCAATGCAATTAACAAATATACTTAGGGACGTCAAAGAAGATAAAGAAAACGGGAAAATATACCTGCCTTTGAATGAAATTAAATCTTTTGATTTAACAGAAGAAGATTTTATCAATGAACGTTTTAATGATAACTTTAGACAATTTATAAAAATGCAGTCTGAAAGGGCAAAACTTTTCTACGAGGAATCCAAAGACGGAATCTCTTTGCTTGACAAAGACTCACGTTTTGCTATTTATGCAGCCTTAAGAATATACAGAGAAATACTCGAAGAGATAGAGAAAAATGATTTTAATGTCTTAAAGGGCAGAGCTTTTGTGCCTAATTTAAGAAAGCTTTCGATTTTGTTGTCAGAATATTTTAGTAATTTATTCAGAACATAAAACAAAAAAAAGGAATGATCTATGGAATTAATCATTAATATTACAGCTTTCTTATTGTCTTTTTTTATCATGGAATTTGTTGCATGGTTTATGCATAAATATGTTATGCACGGTATTCTTTGGAATCTTCACCAAGATCATCATCAGGGAGCAAAAGGTAAACTTCATAAAAATGATTGGTTCATCTTGATGTTTGCATTGCCAAGTATGACAGGAATTTTTTTTGGTTTTTACCTTGATTTTTCAGTTCTAATTTGGGTTGGTGCGGGTATAGCTCTTTATGGATTGATATATTTTTTGATTCACGAAAGCTTTATTCATCAACGGTTCAAAATATTTCCAAAACATACTGATAACAATTATTTCAAAGGAATCAAAAAAGCACACAGGATGCATCACAGCCATACAAGCAGGGAAGATGGCGAATCTTTCGGACTATTGATTGTTTCTAAGAAGTATTTTGAAAATTCTTGAAACCTAATGGAATATACCTATTTATTAATTAATATTTCCATTATTGTTTTTCCTTTAATTTTCAGTTTTGAGAAAAAAATCAGGTTTATCACTCACTGGAAAGCTTTTGCACCCGCTATACTTATCAGTGGTATAATATTTATAATTTGGGACAAAATTTTTACTGAAATTGGTGTTTGGAGTTTCAATAAGGATTATATAACCGGGATTTTTGTTTTTAATCTTCCGCTTGAAGAGATTTTATTTTTTATTACTGTTCCTTATGCTTGTCTTTTTATTTTTGCCGTTGTGAATTTTTACCTACCTGAAAAGAAAACATATAAATCTCTTAACATTCTGTTTCTGATACTGTCGGTACTTTTGTCAATAATCGGTATTGTTAACATTAACAAACTATATACAAGTGTTACATTACTGAGCCTTTCTTTCGTGATATTAATAACGTTGTATAAAATCAAATTCGAGAAACTGAGAAATTTTTTAATCGCATACTTGCTATCAATGATCCCCTTCCTTATTTTTAATGGTTTGCTAACATCAATCCCTGTAGTGATATATAATGATTCAGAAAATATCGGATTGAGGCTTCTTTCAATTCCATTCGAAGATATTTTCTACGGGATGCTTCTGATTCTCCTAAATATATTAATCTATAACAGAATTATCACAAGCAAGACAAAAAAGTAAAACTTAATTCCTAGTTAAAGAATAATGAAAAAACAAAGAAAATTTTTTTGTTTAGAATAATTTTTTCATTACATTACAAATAATTGTTAACACAATATTAATTTTATTGTGCAATAAAAAGGGGGCGGAGTTAAATGAGAATTACTTGTTACAATTTTTACCCCATCAAGGGAAATAAAAAATACGGTATTTATTTACCGATGAAAAATAACTTTATATGCTATCCAAGACCCCCCAATAAATAATGTTTTTATTTTTGCAGCATAATAATAGGCTTGTCTCTTATAACTAATCGTTTTCTATAAATAAATTCTTATTTACAATTTTATGTATCATTAATAGTGTAGGTTTTATGAAAACATTTATTACTTCCCTTCTCGCAGTTTTTCTTTGCATAGGGATAATGCAAGCACAAGAAAGAACAGTGTCGGGCAAGGTTACGAATGAAAAGGGTGAACCCTTAATAGGAGTAACCGTAATGGTAAAAGGTTCAGCTGTTGGTACATATACCAAATCCGGAGGAGTTTATAAATTGACTGTTCCTCGAGGCGCAAAAAGTCTTATTTTCCGTGTTGTTGGTATGAAAACAAAGGAAATTGAAATTGGAACCAAAGATGAGATTAACGCTGTCCTCGAAGAGGATGTGGTAAGAACAGAAGAGATCGTAGTTACAGCAATTGGTTTGGAAAGAGAGAAGAAATCCATTGGTTATGCGATTGAAGATATTAAGGGCTCAAGAATATCCGAATCAAAAACAACAAACGTTTTAAATGCTTTAACTGGTAAAATTGCCGGTGTTCAAATTACAAACTCATCTGGAGCTTCTGGTTCTTCGGCTTTTATAAAAATCAGAGGAATATCTTCTATCACAGGTTCAAATCAACCATTATTTATAGTTGATGGTATTCCAATAGACAATTCAATGTCGTACAGCGGTAATCCTGATGATGGTTCAAACAACCTACTTTATGGCGTAGCATATTCGAACAGAGCCATTGATATTAACCCGGATGATATTGAATCAATAACTGTTCTGAAAGGTCCTGCGGCTACTGCTCTTTATGGAATTCGAGCAGCCAGTGGAGCAATAGTAATTACTACAAAAAAGGGAGTTATTGGGGTAGGTGAAAAGATTAATGTTAATTTTACTTCGACAATGGCTTTTGATGAAGTGAACAAGATGCCAGAAATGCAAAAGACTTATGCGCAAGGACAATGGGTAGATGCTAATGGCAAAAGATATGGGCAAAGTGGCTTCGATATCACAACAGCAAAACCTACTTATAGAGGTCCAACAACTGGTGAAGCTTTATCGTGGGGACCAAAAATTTCAGAACTTGCCTGGGATGGAACAACAAACAACAGATTTGATAAAAATGGTAACGTTGTTCCTGCCAGTGATCCTAATGCTAAAATTCCAATGCGTCCTTATGATAATGTTGATGACTTTTACAGAACTGGATCAGCTTATACTCAATCACTGAGCATGACCGGTGGTGGAGATTTTGCAAGCTTCTTCCTATCCTTATCAAATCAAAAGAAATCCGGAGTTATCCCAAGGGATAAATTTGAAAGATCAACAGTGAAACTAACCGGAGAGTCGAACATTTCAAGGAATTTAAGAGCCAGTGGTTCAATAAGTTACACTAAATCAGGTGGAACACGCATTCAACAGGGTTCAAATACATCTGGTGTTATGTTGGGATTGCTCAGAACACCTCCATCATTCGATAATTCGAACGGTTTTGGAGAAGATGCGGCAGACAAACCTGAAGCCTATATGTTTGCTAATGGCACCCAAAGAACATACAGAGGTGGCGGCGGTTATGACAACCCATTCTGGACTGTGAACAGAAACCCCTTTAATGACGATGTTAACAGGTTCATCGGTTATTTTCAATTAAACTATTATATAACCGACTGGTTTGACGTTATGTATAGAGTAGGTTTGGATAATTACACTGACAAACGTAAACAGATTTTCGCCCTCTATTCCAGAACTGTTCCAACAGGAAGAACATTTGAACATAATTTAACGAGCAATCAGTTTAACTCAGATCTTATATTGACATTCACACAGAAACTAACTGAAGATATTGGGGCAAAATTATTAATTGGTAATAACTTGTTTGAGGATTATTCAACCAGTTTATATGTTCAGGCAGATAATATTATAATTCCAAACTTTTATCATATATCAAATTTCTCAGGAGCATTCCAGCGTGAATCCAAAGACAAATTACGCAGAATGGCTCTTTTCGGTGACTTAACAGTTGATTATCTTGAATGGTTGTATTTCAATGGAACGGTCCGCTGGGAAAAATCAACAACTTTACCTAAGGATAACAATGCTTTTGTCTATGGATCGACAAATTTAAGTTTTGTATTTACTGATGCCTTCAAGGATGTCTTCAAAGATTCCTTTATGTCTTTCGGAAAACTAAGAATGAACTATGCTGTTGTTGGTAAAGATGCGCCCATGTATTCAACGACAACCCCATTTGCAGCATCAACATTAGCCGATGGATGGGTTGATGGTATATCTTTTCCGTTCTTGAATGTTGTTGGTTATCAAAAAGACTTAGTTCTTGGAACTCAAGAATTAAAACCAGAAAAGACCACATCGTTAGAATTTGGTTTGAATATGGCTTTTCTTGATGGCTTATTCGATGTTGATCTTACTTACTATGACTCCAAGAGTGTTGACCAGATATTTGCAGTCAGAATAGCAAGATCAACAGGATATGCATTGAGAATTGTTAACGCAGGCGAAATATCAAACAAAGGTTTTGAAGGTATATTAAATATTCATCCGTTCAGAGGTGATGAATTCAATTGGACATTCAGCCTTAATTTCTCGACAAACAAAAATATGGTTGAAAAGTTAGCCCCAGGTATTGAAAACTTATTCATTGGTGGTTTTCAGGGTTCAAGTATCAGAGCTGTGGCAGGTAAACCATATGGAACCATTTTTGGATTTGGGTTCTTAAAAGATCCTGCTACTGGTAAAACAGTTATTGATGACGATCCCGATAGTGATAACTATGGATATCCGATTTTAGATCCTAATGAAAAAGACTTTGGCAGTGCCAATCCTGATTGGCTTATGGGTATTAATAATACTCTATCCTATGGTGGCTTCACTTTGAGTTTCCTATTCGATATAAAACAAGGTGGTGTTTTGTGGAATGGAACAAAAGGAGCTTTGTATTATTTTGGTACTCATAAAGAAACTGAAATAAGAGGAACTACAAAAGTATTTGACGGAGTTAAAGGTCATTTCGATCAAGATGGGAAATTAATAACTGGCGGAACAAATGACATTCAAGCTAAAATGGACCAAGCATGGTTAGCATTTGGTAATGGTAATGGCTTTATTGGCTCTAATACTGAAGACTTTGTTGAAGATGCAGGTTGGGTTAGATTAAGAGAGTTAAGCTTAAGCTACCAATTTCCAAAGTCAATAGTTGAATATACCCCATTTTCAGAAATTGGGTTGACCTTTACAGGCAGAAATCTTTGGTTGAGTACTTCCTATACTGGAATTGATCCTGAAACCAGCTTGACAGGAGCATCAAATGCTCAAGGTCTGGATTATTTCAATATGCCGGGCGTTCGTTCATATAATTTTTCAATCAATGTCAAGTTTTAATTTTTAGTATGTCCAATTAATGAGTAAAATAACTATGAAAAATAAAATATTTTTAGTCTTGGCGGCATTTCTTGTAGTATTGACTGCTTGCGAACAATGGGTTGACCCGGGTTTGAATAATGATCCGACAAAACCCTCGGACGTTTCTTTGAACGTTATTCTTCCAACAACGCAGTCTTACTATGCATTTTTGCAAGGAGGTGATATATTTAGATTTTCTAATATGTTCACCCAGCATCTGACTGGTATCCTCAGGCAACATGCAGGAATTTATCAATACGTTTTCACAGAATCTGATGTTGATAATCTTTGGAATTCTCTTTATGCTGACGCTATGCAAAATATGAATATATTAATAGAGAAATCTAAGGCTTTGAACTCTCCGTTTTATCAAGGTATGGGTGAAGTTATGATGGCGTTAACTATCGGCACTACGACGGATATTT
>CALHRB010000381.1 GCA_938038165.1 Candidatus Kapaibacterium sp.
ATACTCATCAGAAAAATTGGTCAAATCGAAAAAAGATTTATTCCTTGCAAAATCAACCGAATTTGACGAAGATGGATTCAAAATAAAAGAAACATATTTTGATCCCGAACAAGAGAGTATCAGTTTTAATTTTTTCTACAACACCGATGGTAAACTATTCAAGACAGTGCTCGCTAATTACGATAATTTTGATTTTTTATCAACATATACTTATGATAGTTCCAAAAAATTGATTGAGGAATTTCATATCGGTGGCGAGAACCGAAAATATATTATAAAATATGATGATAAAGGTAATATAGCTGAAAAAATAGGTTACTCAGGCTCACTTCCTTTTGATGAAAACGGAGAAATTGTTGAGAATGCTGAACCAATATGGGATTATATTGATAGATATGAATACGAATATAACTCCAAAGGTGATATAACAATTGAGAGGTTTTATTTCTTTGATAATCTTTCTTATACCAATCTTTTCTTCCACGACAAAACAGGAAAAAGGACAAAATGGGTCAACAGATTTGGTGATAATTATGACATTGTTTATCTTTATAATTATGATAAAAAAGGATTACTCCAACATATAAAAGTTACAGATCCTAAAGAAACAAAATACATAATTTATTCTTATGAATTCTATAAATAAAAAGATAAAAAATGGAACAATTGAATCGAGTTAATTCACTAATTATAAGCCAACAGAAACACTGGGGAGAAATACTCAGTAGTTTCGAAATGAAGAACAAATATGTCATTTTTGATGAATTAGGAAATGAACTTTTCTTTGCCGGAGAAGAGAAATCATCTTTTCTCAGTAGATTATTTCTAAAATCTTCCCGAGCTTTCGAAATAATAATTATTGATAAACAAGGTACAAAACTACTAAAACTAAAAAGACCATTTAAATTCCTCTTTCATGAGCTTACAGTTTTGGATTCATCTGACAGAATCATTGGAAAAATAAAATGGAAATTCGCATTTTTTAAACGACTTTATACAATTTTTGATCAGAATGGTTTCGAAATAATGGAATTAGAAGGTCCTTTTTTCAAACCCTGGACATTCAATATCATCAAACATGGTGTGGAACAAGGCAAAATAGTTAAAAGATGGAGCGGCACAATGAAAGAAATGTTTACAAACGCAGATAATTTCGGTATCTCTTTTCCACCAGATTCAGATTTAAACGCTAAATCCATTCTTCTTGGTGCAGTTTTTCTCATTGATTTTGTTCATTTCGAATACAGATAAATAATATAACAGCAAATGTTTTGCTTTTTAATTAGATATTCATTAATATTTTAATAAAAATGAAGGAGAAAAAAAAGACTACAAAGGTCATACAATAATCCACAAAGCCTAAATTAAAAATATTGAAAACACAGATTATCCTTTGATTTATAACATATTTAGCATCCGTAATAAATATGATAAAAAATTAGTTATGTTTTTTATTCATCAAAAAATGCAAAATTTAATATTTTATAAATTAATCTCGCCGCTGTAAGACTAGGATGACTCAGGTTATCAATTTTTGATAATTCAACAACATCAAAACCAATAATTTTTTTCTTAGCTTTTATAATCTCTCGGAAAACATCAAGAGTTTCACTATACAAAAACCCATCAGGTTCTGGTGTCCCAGTGGAAGGTATGATAGAAGGATCGAAATAATCAACGTCGAAGGAAATATAAATTTCATTTCCAAGATTATTCACAATTTCTTTTTGCCAATTTTGCCCATATAGTTTTTTTCTAATAGATGAAGCGTAATAAGTTTTTATGTTTTTTTCCTTAATAAATTCAGCCTCCTCCTTGCACTGAGCCCTGATGCCAACCTGTACCAACCTATAATGGGGAAAGAACTCGCATACTCTTGACATAACGGAGGCATGGGAATATTTTGAACCTTCATAACTATCTCTTAAATCTGAATGAGCATCAAAATGCAAAATTGACATATCCGGAAATTTTTTAAAATGCGCAAAAATTGGAGCTGAGGAAATGGTATGTTCTCCACCCAAAGTAACAACGAACTTATTTCCCTCTAAAAGTTTACTAACATTATTCTCTATCAAATTAACAGCATCTTGATTGACCAAATCATTAAATACCAGAGGTTCAAGAGTGGCTAACCCTTTTTCAAAGCATAATTCTCTATCAAACTCATCATCATAAAACTCAACATAAGCACTTGCTTTTAATATTTCCTCAGGACCAAATGAAGCTCCTTTCCCATAGCTTACCGTATGCTCGTAAGGAGCAGGCAGAATAACAATTTTAGATCGTTCAAGGTTTGAATATGCTTCTTCTATCGCTAAAAAATTTCTATTTGAATTAAGAACTTTCATACTATTAATTGCAATTAATTAAAAAATAAATTTATGAAAATTAATTTATTCACAGCAAATAATTGAAACAAAATTTTTATTAAATTGCTTTTATATTAAAATTTTATGAAGTTGTACATATGATAGCTAAGAAACAAAATTATTCAACTAAACAAAAGATGAAACATTTTGAATTAAAACCAGAAGATCTCAGATGGACTTGTGCTACTGAGATATTCAAATTCAAGACAACCGCAGAATTAGAACCACTCGAAGAAATTATCGGTCAGCCCAGAGCTATTGAAGCAATTCGGCTTGGTTCAGAACTCGAATCAAAGGGCTATAACATATTTGTTTCTGGTCTTTCCGGGACTGGTAGATTAACAACTGTAAAAAAAATATTGGAAAGTTTAAACAAAGAAATTCATCAACTATTTGATTACTGCTATGTTAATAATTTTTCTGACCCAGATGTTCCAAGACTAATCAGACTACCCAAAGGAAAAGGCAAATTATTTGCTAATGCCATCAAAGATACCGTTACATTTCTTAAAAGAAGAATACCTAAAATGTTTGAAGACGAGGAATTTCAAAATAAAAGAAAGAAAATTATTGAGGAATTCCAGAAAAAAGAACGTGACATTCTTCACGAATTTGACGAAAAAATACATCCATACGGTTTTGTCAGAGGTCAAATTGAGAATGAGCAGGGCGTTTTACGCCCTGAAGTTTTCCCTGTTATTGAAGATAAAGCAGTTCCTATTGATAGTATCGAAGAATATGTTGCAAAAGGAACAATTACAAGAGAAAAGGCAGATGAATTAATTGATTTATTTCAAAAATTTCATCAAGAGATCTATGATCTGGCTAAGATTGGCATAAAAATGATGCAGGAGTTCAGAAACACGATTGCCGAAAATGATAAAGCCTCCGCTTCTATAATTGTTAATGCTGTTTTTGATGAAATTCTGAAAAATTTCAATTATGAAAAAGTTGATATATATATTAATGAACTTAAACAATTTACACTTGACAATCTGAATATATTTGCTCCGGGAATGAACCCATTACAGCCCTTTAATGAGACTGATGAGGAAAAAATAAGTGAATTTTTTAACATTTTCGAGGTAAATGTCATTCTTGATAACAGTGCTACTGATAAAATACCAATAATCACCGAAACTACTCCCTCTTATAATAACCTTTTTGGAACAATCGAAAGAACATTTGACAGCAGGGGATTTTGGAGAACAGATTTCAGAAAAATCAAAGCCGGTTCAATACTCAAAGCAGATAATGGCTTCCTTATCGTTAACGCATTAGATTTATTCAGTGAGCCAGGTGTGTGGCAAACACTTAAAAGGGTTCTGCTCTATAATAAACTTGAAATTCAGCCTTACGATGCAGTCATACAATTATCCCAACTTCACCTAAAACCCGAGCCAATCGAAGTCAATCTCAAAGTGGTCATCATTGGAGGCTTGTCATTATATCGTTTATTATATCACTACGAAAAAGGATTCAAGAAAATATTCAAAGTTAATGCTCAATTCGATTATGAAACCGTAAAGAATGAAAGTATTATGTTCAATTATGCAAGATTTATTGCTAAAATATGCAATGAAGATAATTTACCTCATTGCACTCCAGATGGTGTTGCTGCTGTTATCGAATGGGCTGTCGAACATTCTGGATCTAAAGATAAAATCACACTGAAATTTTCAGATGTTGCTGATATCGTCAGAGAATCAGCCTTTTATGATAGAGGTTCAAAAAGAAAGTTTATAAATCGCGAAGATGTTCAAAAAGCTGTTGAGTTCCGCCGTTTTAGAAATAACTTAATGGATGAAAAGCTCAGAAACTTAATACTTGAAGGAACTATGTTGATCGACACAGCAGGAGAAAGAGTCGGTCAAATAAACGGCTTAACTATCATTGATGACGGAATTTTGTCTTTTGGTAAACCGGCAAGGATTACAGTAGATATTAGTGCGGGTACTTCGGGTATAATCAACATCGAAAGAGAAGTCGAAATGAGCGGCGCAATTCACAGCAAAGGAGTCATGATACTTACTGGATTCATTGCAGACAGATTTGCTCAGGACAAACCACTTAATATGAATGCTTATATCACTTTTGAGCAGTCTTATAGCGAAGTTGATGGTGACAGTGCAACAGTTGCGGAAATAATTGCTGTCTTATCAGCATTGAGTAATATTCCTATCCGCCAGGATCTGGCAATCACAGGCTCTGTAAACCAAAAGGGAGATATTCAGCCCATCGGTGGAGTTAACGAAAAAATCAGAGGCTTTTTTGAAATTTGCAAACAAAGAAAACTTACTGGCACCCAAGGCGTGGTCATTCCCAAACAAAATGTCAAAGATTTGATGTTACCTCAAGAGTTGATTGATGAAGTGAAATCAAAAAGTTTTCATATCTATGCAGTTGAAAAAATTGAAAATGCTATTGAAATTATGATGAATTACCCTGCTGGTTATAAAGAACGAAAAAACGGTACTAACAGATTCGTTTATCCCGAAAATTCTGTCTATGGCAAAGCAAATAAACGTCTTGCTGAATTATCTGAAGCTGTCCAGGAAGCAAAATCTGAAAAAAAACAAGTCATTAAAAAGTTATCCAGGACTAAGCAACAATTACCTGAGGAATAAAAATGTCCCATATTTTGTGCAATGACGCACTAAAAAAATTGCAAAAATTCAGCTTGAATGATATTTTGGCTGATAGTTTAATTAATGATAAACCCTATAATTTAGCATTGATTTTTCCTACTGGTAAATTTGTAAGGTATTTCAAACAGAATTATATCAAAGAATATTTCTTAAAACACAAAAAACCTTTAACAGTTTTAAAAGTATTTACCCTTCAAGGTTTTATACAATTCGTTTTTAATTCGTTAAATTTTTCGAAAAATTATATTCTGCTATCAGATGGTTATCGTTTAGCTCTTTTCGAGGAAGCTGTCGCAAAATCTAACTTGAAATTTTACAAATCAAAGTCAACAAAAATGTCTAATTCAATCCTGATGAAACTTTTCTCGTTGATTCACGGTTTGCGAGAAGATGGCATAACACTCGAAAAACTTAAAGATGATTATGTTTCAATCACTGGTTCGCTTCCTGAAGAGTTAAGTTACTTCACTGATACCCACAGATTGTCAGATGTGATTAAAATCTACGAAAAATATGACAAGGCTTTATTGGACAAATACATTGATTTTCCAATGTTACTCAATCTTACAAATGGAAAACTAAATGAAATGAATGATTCTGAATTTCAGCTCCATATTTCTAATTTGATAGGCAGTGACACCAAAATTTATATTGAAGGTTTCACCGATTTCAAAAAACCTGAAATATCTTTTTTATCATTTTTTAATAAGTCAACAAATCCTTTTGGAATTCATATTGATTATGCTCTTAGCCCAACAAAACAAAACAGTAATGGACCCCTTTTTGGCAATCTCGAAGAAATTATTATCAACTTCAATATTCAGGGTTTTCATCTCATATCACTCAACGACTATCCTAATGATAAAATCCAAAGCGAAGAAGAAATTTTAGACAACAAAAACGAAACTGCCAAAGAAGAGGCTTTTGCCGATATTTCGGGATTCTTGAGACGTTGGCTTTTTAATACTGAAAAAGATTTTAAAAATCCTAATTTATCAAAATTTATCAAAATTTTTGTTGCCGAAAATCGGAAAGAAGAAATTAGATGCATAGCCAAACTAGTAAAATATCTTTTAAGTATAAAGGGATATGCCCCGAGAGATATTTGTATCTGTTCCCGACAGCCTGAATTATACTCCAGTCTTTTCAGAGAAATATTTCTAAGATATGGCATACCTACAAATATAACAGACCGATTTAATTTATCACAATCTCCTGTTGTCAATGCTGTCTTATCAATTTTAAATGTAATAAATGACGGATTTAAAATTGATGATGTATCCAAGGCTTTATATAGTCCTTACCTTTTATTCGACAACTACAACAGTTTTGATTATATTGATAGATTCAATCTTATTGATGTAGCCCGTCAGTTAAGAATCAGAGGAGGATATCTCCGGGCTCGAGAAAATGATTGGATAATAAAATTTGAAAGAAGCATAG
>CALHRB010000382.1 GCA_938038165.1 Candidatus Kapaibacterium sp.
TATTGGAAAAATAAAGTTCAATAGAAAAGATTTTTAATTAAATTCCTAATGTTTAGATTGATACATATTAACTATTATAATGTTATGTCCGTCTAATTGCTATAAGTAATATCTGTTCATATTATTTTAATAAAGCAGTTAAATCAAAATAGAAACACTATTTAACTATTGGTTTTTCATAACTCAAAGATGCAATATTTTTGAGCATTTTGTTAAAAACAATCTGATGAATCGGGTAAAGAGAATACCAATATAATAAACCGAAGAGTCCTGAAGGATCAAAAATTGCCATTTGTTTAATTTTAGTGCCATTTTCGGTTTTTTCTAAGCTGAATTCAAGCCAGGCTCTTCCGGGTAGTTTCATCTCTGCTTTTAAAACTAACCTAAAAGGGGGTTCAATAAATTCCACTCTCCAGAAATCGAGGACATCTCCAACTTCAAGATGGTTAGGATCTCTTCTGCCACGCCTAACGCCAACTCCGCCAATGAGTAGATCTAAAAAACCCCTTATATTCCAGAGGGAATCATAACTATACCAACCATTATTTCCTCCAATTCTTTCAATAACTTTGAACACATTTTCTATCGGTGCAGTAACTTCAATTTGATGGAAATCCAATAACCGATTTCCAATGCGAAGAGTTTTTCGCTTTTGCTTGTCTAAATTAGCCGAGATTGAATCACTCCATCTTGTTTCAGCAAATTCTTTGTCTTCATTTCTTAAAGCTAATTCAATTGATTCTTTGACTCCGATAGGTTTGATATCAAAAAAATCATTAATAGATTTATCCTTAACAACCGTGGGGTGTTTTATACTGTCAATCAACTTTTTACCTACTCTTGCGTAAAGTGGGGTAACTAACCCTAACCAAAGACCGGATAATCTAGGAGTAAGAACAGGAACCGGAATCATAAGTCTTTTTAGCCCTCTGATTTTTGCGTATTCTGTCATCAAATCACTATAAGAAACAATTTCAGGACCACCGATTTCGAAAATTTTATTTTCTTTGACATCTAAATCTATTGCAGATAAAAGATATTGGAGAACATCCCCAATGAAAACTGGTTGAGCAGGTATTCTGACCCATTTAGGAGTGATCATAGCAGGGAGCCGCTCAACAAGGGCTCTAATCATTTCAAAGGAGAGACTTCCAGAACCAATTATTATAGATGCCCTGAACTCAATAACTGGAACACCTGATTGACGGAGGATATTCCCAACTTGTCTGCGACTTCTCAGGTGAGGTGAAAGATTTTCACCTTCTTCAAAAAGACCGCCAAGATATATTATTTTCTCAATTCCGGCTTTTTTAGCAGCGAAAGCAAAATTTTCGGCGGCAATTCTGTCTGTTTCCTCAAAATCTTTTTTGCTCCCCATTGAATGGACAAGATAGAAAGCAACATCCATACCTTCTAAGGCAAGGTTTAGAGAATTTATGTCTAATACATCAGCTTTGACCATATCAACATTTCTTAATCCTTTTGATTTTAGGAATTCAGGATTTCTTGCTATACATCTCACATACAAGTTTTTCTGCATCAGAAGGCTCAAAAGCCTACCACCGACATAACCAGTGGCTCCTGTTAAAACTATTTTTTTTGAACTCATTTCAATATAATGGACATTAAATATCTATAAACGTTTTAGATTTATTTTGGTTATGGTAATGGAAATTATAATTATTTTAAATCTTAAAACACAGTGATTATAGAATTATTTCTGATTGTTTGTTTTTTTTACTAATTTCGAGTAAATTAATTTTTATTTATTGAATGAGTATGAAATGAAATTATTAAAGTATGTATTGATAATTTTTGTAAGTATATTACTATTTTATTCTTGTGGAGAGAAAAAAAGCGATGTTGAAAATATGAAACAGATAGATCCCCCGGTAGCGAGCAGACTCAAAGAGTTTGCAAATGTAAAAATCGAAGCCGACCTAAGTCATTTGACAGCCCGAGAAAAGCAAATGATAAAGTTATTAGCCAGAGCAGGAAAATTTGCCGATGCTATTTTCTGGAAACAAAACACACCGGATGGAATTGCCATAAGAGATTCACTTGCGGCTCTTCTCAAAGGGGACGCCCGGGCTTATCACGCCTATGTACTTTTTCATTATGGTCCTTATGATGCAATTTATGACAATGAAAGATTTGTTGGAGTCGGACCGGACAAAAAGCCTTTGGGAGCAAACCTCTATCCCATTGATTTAAGTAAAGATGAGTTTAATTCATACATTCAAAAATATCCTGATCAAAAACAGGCACTTGAAAGTCAATATACAGTAGTTGCCAGAGACAACGGAAAATTAAAAGCTATTCCTTATTACGAAGCATACACCGAAACCGAGGAAATTGCAAAATTGCTCGAAGAAGCTTCTGATTATTGTGATAATGAATCTCTGAAAAAATATTTATTATTAAGAGCAAAAGATTTAAGGAAAGGTGATTTTTTCGAAAGTGACATGGCTTGGATGGACTTAAAAGATAATAAAATTGATATTGTTATAGGTCCTATCGAAAATTATATTGACGGCTTGTTCAATTACAAAACGGCTTATGAGTGCATATTGATGGTTAAGGACATCGAAGCAACCAAGGAATTAGAAATGTTTGAATCTATGCTTGATGAATTTGAGCATAGATTACCTGTTGATAGGAAATATATACGTAAAACTGCCGGGATGGGTAATATTCTGCAAATAGTTAATGTTGTTTATTTCGGAGGAGACTGTCAGTCAGGTATAAAAACGATAGCAGCCTCATTACCGAATGATCCCAGGGTGATTGAATCAAAAGGTGCCAAAAAATCTATGTTCAAAAATATGATGGAAGCTAAGTTTGATCAAATATTAAGACCAATAGGTAAAATAATTTTAGATAAAAAACAGGCTGAATATGTTGATAAAAAAGCTTTTACAAGCTTTGTAACTCTGCACGAGGTTTCTCATACTCTTGGACTTTCCTATGTTTACGGCAAACAAGATTTACCCGTTAGGAAAGCTCTGCAGGAGAAATATTCAGCCATCGAGGAATGTAAGGCAGATGTCCTCGGAATGTATAATCATAAACATCTTTTTGACTTAAAGAAAATTGACGGAGAATATATGGAAAAGGCAATGATTACTTACCTTGTTGGTCTTTTCCGCTCAATCAGATTTGGAGCTGAAGAGGCTCATGGCAAATCGAACCTTCTACAGCTTAACT
>CALHRB010000383.1 GCA_938038165.1 Candidatus Kapaibacterium sp.
TATCCGAATATTGTTCTTTTGGCAAAAGTAGGTATTATTTCGGAGACAACTCCCATCGCAGGCAAAATCATTATGTAAACGGCAGGATGGGAATAAATCCAGAAAAGATGCTGAAATAAAACTGGATCTCCACCTAAGGCAGGATCAAACAAACCTACCCCAAATAATCTTTCAACAATAACTAAAACTATTGTAATGCCTACGACTGGTGTAGCTATAACCTGTATCCATGCAGTTGAATATAAAGCCCAGATGAAAAGTGGCATCTTGAAAAAAGTCATTCCGGGAGCTCTTAGTCTATGAACCGTTGTGATAAAGTTCAAACCAGTCAAAATGGAAGAGAATCCTAAAATAAAAGCAGCTAATAAAGGTATTATGACGTTTGTTTGAGTCCGGATTGAATAAGGAACGTAAAAAGTCCAACCTGTGTCAATTGGTCCGCCTGCCAAAAAGAGAGAAAATATTGCAAGTAGCCCCCCAAAAATATAAAGCCACCACGATAATAAATTAAGCCTCGGAAAGGCAACATCTTTTGCACCAATTTGAATAGGTAGGAAAAAGTTTCCGAATGCTGCAGGTATGCCGGGAATAATGAATAAAAATATCATTACTATCCCGTGTAAGGTGAAAAACATATTGTAGGTTTGGGCATCTACTATAGTCTGTCCCTTAGTGAGCATTTCCAACTTCATCAAAAAGCCTAAAGTCATCCCAACGAGAAAGAAAATAACCATTCCCAAAAGATACATCAAACCAATTCTTTTGTGATCTGTTGATAATATCCAGGAGAGCAAACCGCTATACTTTCCTTTCTCTTTGTAAAAATCTATATATGTTGAATCTAAGACATGGTTTCCCATTACGATTATTCCTTTTTATTTAACTTGTTTTTTCTTCCTTTTACTAATAGTATAACTAAAAATATAGCAACAAAAAATAAAGAAACAGCACCAACTATTTTAGTTACATCAAGAACATATTTTCTTCCCTGAGGGTCATAACTAAAACAAAAATTCAGAACTTTGTTAATTGTTGGTGATACTTTTCCTTCCTGAGCCTCGATCACAGCCATTTTTAAATCAAATGGAAGGAATTTTGTTCCAAAAAGATACCTGACTATCTTACCTTTCGAAGATAGAGCTAATATTGCAGCTGGATGAATAAAATCTTCCTTGCCGTCAGGCTTAAAATAATAACCTACGCTTGAAGTTAATTTTTTTATACTTAAACTGTCGCCGGTCATAAAATACCAAGCATCAACAGGTATTTTTCTTTTCATTCCTTCGGCATAAGTTTTTCGCCATTTTTCGGCAATCTTTGAACCCTCTGAGTGATCAAAACTAATTGTTACAAGGCGATAATCTTTGCCTGGCTCCATATCCATTCGATCAACAGCTTCGCTTAATCCCGTTAAAAGAGGGGTACAAATACCCGGGCAATGATAATATGCAAATGAAAGTATTATAGGTTTATCTACTATTTCGGCTAAACTTATTGTGTCTCCTTTTGAGCTGATAAATTTTAAATCTAATGGTATAGTAGCACCGAGTTTTTCTTCAATTCCGACCTCAGGAGGGGTTTTTTCTGATGAAACTGCTCTAATAAATAATGTAAAAAAAATTACAGAGTATAAAATAATTCCTTGTTTAATCATATTGTAATTTAAATAAATAATTCATATAATCATACAACAAATTTAGTCTTTCCTCAGTTAACATTAAGGCTTTAGAATTAAATCCATTTTCATTGACTGATGACGAAATTAGTTTAACGAAATTTTCCTTTTCTGTCTTCCAACCTTGATTGGCATTAAGAGTTTGTAGTGCTTTTACACTATTATAAGTTACATTTAGAAAAATATCTTTTGCAGGATTTGAATGATAATTTAAAAATTCAATAATCTTGTTGATTTTAGCAATATCGGAGGTTTTCTCAATGGATAACTTCATTATAGCTGTCTGAACAGGAATTTGATTCGGCAGAGTTCGGGTTTGGGATAAATTATAAGCTACATCCAGTTCTTTCAATTCGGTTTCGCTTACTTGCGGGAAGTCAGTGGCTAATGTATTAATAAAGAAAATAAGAGCAAATTTGTCTTCTATTGGTAAATAATCATAGGAAACCATAGCACCGCCTGGTATTCCTTCCACAAGGGTTTTATACATTTCGGAAAATTTCCTTCCATTCTTCCAACCAGTTGATAAAGTAAAATTTCTTGGTTTAGGATTTAAATTGGCACCCGCAACACCATCTCCCAAACCTTTTTCACCGTGGCAGGAAGAACAATTTGCCTTAAAAATTTCTTCACCCTTGGTTTTTAATTGCTCTTTTTCTGAATATAGTTTAACAACATCAACTCCAGCGATCGAAAAACCTTTTTTGGGTTCAATATCTTTAAATAATCTGGTAGAGTCAATGATTGCAGGGGGAATTTTATTGTTAAACAATATATCCATTTTATAAACCCAGATCATTCCAATAGCAATGGCTATTATTAAAAAATATGGATAAACAAAACCAAACCATCTGATAGGGTTTTTTAAAACGTCTTTAAAATCTATTTCATCTTCAAATTTAAAATTATTCTTACTCATTTTGAAAGCTACGAAAGTTATACAACATTATAATTTAAATTCCATTGCTCTTTTCATTTTGGGGTCACCAATTGGAACAAGATTAATTTTCTTAGATTTAATGGAAAAAACAGTAATAAATAATCCAATAGCAAGAATCGGAAAAGCTATTTCATACCAGCTGAACAGGACCTCATCCTTGCTGAAAGAAGGCATTGAAAGCCAATATAAATCATAAAAATGAGCTATTAATATAATTATTGATGCCAATTTCAATCTTAATGGATCCATTTTTGCAGGTTGTGGTAGTAATATGGCATATGGAATAACAAAATGTATGAATATTAAACCATAAGACAAATAACTCCATCCACCCTGCCATCTTGTTATGAACCAGAAAGTCTCTTCGGGTAGATTTGCATACCAGATCAGCATAAATTGGCTGAACGCTATATATGCCCAAAAATTTATGAATGCAAACATTAATGCACCCAAACTGTAGTAATGGTCTTTGGTCAATCCACTAACAAGTAATCCTTTTTCGTTAAGATATAAGACCATCAATGTTAAACAAGCTAATGCCGAAAGAATTGTTCCAGAAAAGTAATAAACCCCAAATATTGTCGAAAACCAATGAGGTTCGAGACTCATTAACCAATCAATTGCAACAATTGTAAGTGAAATTCCAAAAAAAGGCATAAATACCGCTGAAATTTTAATGTTTTTTCTGGTTAGTGTCTGATCAAAAGAAGAATCTTGCTTTTTCGAATTTCCGCTTAGAAACGTATAAAACAACCACCAAATTAAAAATATCGCTATATTCCTTATTATAAAGAAAGTTTGATTAAGATAAGGTGCTTTAGCTTTTAATAATTCATCGCTGGCAACTGCTTCGGGATGAGACCAATGAAATACTCCATGAAAATTCAATAAAGATGGCAGGGCAAACAAGGGTAACAGAAAAATGATAAAAGATATTATCTCGCTTATTCTTCTGAATGGAACACTCCATACCGCACCTGCAAGGTATTCAAGAGCCACCAAAAATAATGAACCTATTGAAATACTGGTAAGAAATGTGAATATTATGACACTGTTTTGAGTTGTTCTATTATAATCAGTTATAAATGATAAAAGAACTAATATAACCCCAACAATGAGTAAAATAAAACCTAAACGGCTGAAACCTGCTGGTAATTCCTTTTTAGTATAATTAATTTTTATTTCCTCCGAACTCATTTTAAGTCTTCCTCCTTAGCATTTAGAGCTCTTTGAAGAGCTCGGATATATAAAACAATTGCCCATTTTTCGTTTTCTGTCAGTTGTTTAGAATATGATGGCATTATATTTTGCCCAACATTAATAACATGATAAATTCTTCCATCCTGCCATTGAATTATTTTTTCAGAATGCAAGCTTGGAGGATTTGGAAACTGTCCATTAAGCCTTGAATCACCTTTGCCAAAATAACCATGGCAAGGACTGCAAAATGTGTTATATTTCTTTTGACCTAATTTTAAATTCTCTTCTGTTGCAAAAAGTGGGTTTGATAATAACATTTCAGCTTTTTCTGGTTCTTCCTGGTATAAATATGGCATAAACCCCCTTGCCACAGTACCTTCGACAGGTGGTCTCATTCCAAAACCATCAGCAAATAAAGTCTCTTTGGATTGTGGATCAATTCTGTGCTGTTCCATCATAAAATTAAATGGAGACATAAATAATAACTTATTCAGCATAAAATATGTTCCACCAGCGACAATTATAGCAACAACAAAAAGAAAAGCTATAAACCTGGGTTCAAAAACTTTGTTCTTGTGATTGATTTCATCTTCATCATAATAAATTTCTTCGATTTGTTCTGCACCAAGATCGGAAAATAATTGTTTTACCTTTTCAGCATCAAATTTTGGATCTTTTGCTTCAATACTAACACCAAACTTGTCATTTGAAACCTTTCGCATATAGTCGGTGTCGTGTAAGGGATGGCTGTTGTTAGGTAATTTGAAAAAAAAGAATAACATAATAAGAACAGTCCCAACTGAAGCCATAAGCACAGTTACTTCAAATGTTACTGGTATAAAAGCTGGAAGTGCAAAAAATGGTTTGCCACCTATGATCATTGGATAGTCAATTGACATTGACCAATACATAAACAAAAGAGCTATTGCCGCACCGCTCAAACCGAGAACCAACGCAAAATAGCCAAGCGTTGATGGTTTAAGTTTCATCTTTGTACTGAGTCCATGAACGGGGTATGGTGTATTAACGTCATATTTTTGGTACCCCTCATTTGTGATAACTTCAGCAGCCTTGGAAATTTCGTCAGGAGTATTAAATAAAGCTGTTATAGAATATAATTTTTTATCATTCATATCTTATTCTCCGTGATGATGTTTTGGTTGAGCATGGTCGAGAACTGCTTTGACCTCTGCAATCGAAACAACAGGAAGTGTCTTTGTGAATAGTAATAATAATGTAAAGAATAAACCAAAACTGCCAATCAAAATTCCTAAATCAAAAATTGTTGGTGTAAAGAATCCCCAACTCGATGGTAAGAAGTCTCGTGATAAAGTGGTTACAATTATCACAAACCTTTCGAACCACATTCCAACGTTGACAAGGACACCAATAACAAACATTGCTTTAATGTTTGTTCGAATCTTTTTGAACCAGAAAAGTTGCGGGAAAAGCAGGTTACAAGATACCATCACCCAGTAGGACCATGCATAGTCGCCAAAAGCCCTGTTGACAAAGACAAAGAATTCAATCGGATTTCCGCCATACCAAGCTATGAAGAATTCCATCCCATAGGCATATCCAACCATCGAACCCGTTAGAAGCATTATTTTGTTCATCTTCTCGAGTGTGTCCATTGTGATTATATGCTCCATATTGAAAATTTTTCGAATGAAAATCAATACATTTTGAACCATTGCAAAACCTGAGAAAACAGCTCCTGCAACAAAATAAGGCGGGAAAATGGTTGTATGCCAACCAGGCAGAATCGAAACTGCAAAATCGAAACTAACGATAGTATGAACAGACAAAACCAATGGGGTTGCAAAACCAGCTAATATAAGATATATCATCTCGTAATGATGCCAATGACGATGAGAGTGCCTCCAACCAAGGCTAAAAATAGAATAAATTATTTTCTTTATCTTTGTTTTTGCTCTGTCCCTTAGATTGGCAAAATCTGGCATTAAACCAATGTACCAAAAAACAAAAGAAACGGTAAAATATGTGGAAACTGCAAAAACATCCCATAACAGAGGTGAAGTAAAGTTTACCCACAAATGATGCTGATTTGGATATGGAAGTAAATATCCATCCAACCAGGGTCTTCCAGTGTGAATTAATGGAAATAAACCTGCTGTCATAACAGCAAAAATTGTCATACCTTCGGCAAATCTTGCGATACCTGTTCTCCATTTTTGTCTGAAAAGAAATAATATGGCAGATATTAGCGTTCCAGCATGACCAATCCCAACCCAAAACACAAAGTTTACAATGTCAAAAGCCCAACCTACAGGATTATTCAAACCCCAGACACCTGTTCCAAACCAGAATGTGATTCCGAGGCAAATTGCTCCTGTCCCGAGCATTGACAATGTTATCGCCAAGGCAAAGTAAAACTTCTTGTCAGGTTTCTCATCTAATGGTCGTGCAATTAATTCATTAACAGCCGAAAATGAAGGACTACCCTCAATTACTGAAATTTCTCTTGTATAATCAATGCTCACTTAATCAATCCTCCGATTTTATGTTTCTTAATCTGGCAATATATGTTACATTAGGTTTTATATTTAATTCTTCAAGAACATGATAACTTAAATCATGATGCCTTTTCTTATAAATTTCTGATTCCTTGTCGTTTGAGTCCCCAAAAACGATAGCATCAGCTGGGCAGGCAACCTGACATGCAGTTTTAACATCATTACCGTTAATTTTTCTGTTTTGTTTAACCGCTTCCTGTCTGGCTTCCATTATTCTTTGAACACAAAAAGTGCATTTCTCCATAACACCTCTTGATCTAACAGTTACTTCTGGATTTTGAACCATCTTCAAAGAATCCTGATAATAGTAACCTTTCTCGAAATGATCTCTGAAATCAAAGAAGTTAAATCTCCTTACTTTATATGGACAGTTATTAGAACAATACCTTGTTCCGACACAGCGATTATAAGCCATCTGGTTAAGTCCATCAGGACTATGGTTTGTTGCTACAACCGGACAAACATTTTCGCATGGAGCATTATCGCAATGTTGACATAGCATGGGTTGATTGCTTGCCGCTGGCTCCTCAGGTGTACCTGAATAATAGCGGTCTATTCTGATCCAGTGCATCTCCCTGCCCATAAGTACTTGGTCTTTTCCAACTATTGGTATATTATTCTCTACATTACAAGCACTCACGCAGGCTCCACAACCAGTACATTTATTAAGGTCAATCGCCATTGCCCATTTCATTTCGGTATATTTCTTTCGGTCAACAAGACTTATATCCGGATGATGATCATGATGAAGGATTTTTCTGTCTTTCTTGTATTCTTCAATTGTTGCTTCCTTGATAATTCTTCGTTTTTTGTGCATATCCTTAACAAATTCATCATCAAGAGCATGATGTTCCTGTGTTGTTGCAATTTTGTATTGTCCCTGGATTTTTCTGATTTTAACGTCTTGAACAAGTTTATTATTGAATTTATCAAGAAAAATACCAGGATTAACTCCAACAGACATTCCAACAGTTCCGACCTGCCATCTTCCAAAGCCGAGTTCGATACATAGTAAATTATCTGCCATTCCTGGTTGAATTACCACCGGTAATTTTAAATTTCTATTTCCCAAGGAAACTTCAGCCATGCAGAAGTTCTTTAATTTCATTTGTTTGGCTGTTTCTGGAGAAATTGATACATAATTGTCCCAGGTAACTTTTGTTACCGGGTGGGGAATTTCCTGCAACCAGCCATTATTGGCAAACCTGCCATCTCCAATGGTGTAGTTATTCGTTAGCTGTAATGTAATTGATTCAGGTATGTTTTGTGGTTTAATTTCAGACAATGAATTGATATTGAAACTGAAATTACTTTGAATATCATTTTCTAAATTGACGACTCCATCGTGTAATGCCGCATACCAGAATGGTTTAAATTCAGTTTTAGTTTTAAACATTGAGTGAATATTATTCTCCCAATTTGTCATAATATACTTGTGATAAATGTCTTCCTTGAATTCATTTGGTTTTCCTGACAGCCAGTCAAGCAAAACAGCTTCTTTCTGCCTTGTGTCATATAAAGGCGATATAACAGGTTGCTGCAAACTGTAGATCCCTTTCCTTGTCGAAAAATCTCCCCAGGACTCAAAATCATGATTTATGGCAAGAACATAATTAGAAATATCAGAAGTCTCGGTTTTCTCTTTTGTGAACGTTATCGTGAGTTCGGCATTCTTCAAAGCCTTATCATAGCCATAATCAGGAGACAAATGAAAAGCAGGGTTACAATCCAGATGAATAACAATTGATACTTTTTTGTTATACAGTTTGTTAACCAACCATTCAAATTGAGTCTTTTCCTGAAGATTATTCGTTGATTTCAAGATCTCGAAATCATTAATTTCATTTGATAATGAAGCATTGTTATCAGTAAATAAGGATTTAGCTGCAATAATTTCGTTTAACAGATTAATAGAAATCTGTGTTTCGTAATCAAGTTTATCGCCAGCCAAAAATACAGATTTACCAATGTTTTGTGTTAAGTCCTCGATTAAATGCTTAACAAACTTTTCATTTAATTTATTTTTTTCAACAAATTGCTTCAAAGAGTATTTTTTTATAACATCGGCGAATTCAGAAGGAAGTGAATAATTTAAATTCCTGACAAATATAAGTTCATTAATCAATGATAGAACAAAATCAAGTTGTTTAACTGGAGAAAGTCTTAATCTATAATCAGCATTTAATCCAGTTAAAGACATTCCACCTTCAACCACATATAGCCGATTGAAATCATCTAAATTGTCAGTGTTTCTTTTGCTGACGAATTTAGCAGTGTTCTCAATAAAATTTCCCTCGTTCCCGAGAAAATCTGAGTCGAGAGACACTATTATTTTAGCGTTTTCCAGCTGAATCGAGGGCAATTTGTCTTGATCATAACATTTTTTCCATGCTTCTCTTTTATTGTTGTTATCAAAAAATTCATATTGGTAAAAAACTGTGCTTGGGTATTTTTCTTTGAATTCTTTGATTAATTTAATAGCAGATGGGGAATTTAAAGTATGAGAAACAATAGCAATTTCTTTATTTTCTGATTTTGCCTTTTCGAGAGCTGAAATAATATCTTTATTGATATTTTCCCATGATTCTTTTTGATATTTCCATCCAATATTCTTTGATGGGTGTTTCAATCGCTCAGGATCATACAAATTTAATATATTGGCTTGTCCCGCTGAACAAATTTTTCCTTTGTTAATTGGGTGGTCGGGATTACCGTCAACTTTAATCGGTCTCCCTTCCCTTGTTTTAATTAATATTCCGCAAGCATTATTACATCCCGAACATGTCGAGGAATAGTAATTTGCTATTCCTATGGTTGTTGTCTCAGGCTTTTTATTGTATGGAACTATTTCTCCTTTATCACGGTAATCAGTGCAAGCAACCGCTGCCATGGCAGTTGTTGCGGCAGAAATAGCAAGGAATTTTCTTCGAGAGATTTCAGGAAGCTTTTCCAAATTAAAATCATCAGTAACACCCTCAAGGAACTCATCCTTTTGAATTTTTCTGAATGATTTTTTTTCTTCATAATTATTCAAGCTTAACCAGAACCTGTTTTTACTACTACTCATCTATTAAAACCTCTTTAATAACATAATTGTATAATATTTTAAGCGACAAAAAATTCTCAGCAAAACTTTGTCAGTTTTATCTATGGCAGGCATTACAATTATCAGGTCCCTTGTTAATTTGGTTTTTCAACTCGGGTAATCTTGAATGCGCCTGACGGTGACAATCAAGGCAGGCACCCATTGTAAATGAATTCACCTGACTGATAAGCTCCATCCTTGCAACGTCACCGTGGCAATTCTTGCAATCAATTCCTTTATTGATATGAACGCTATGGTTAAAATATGCAAAATCAGCTAATTTATGAACCCTTTTCCAGGGTATTGGTTGATTTTTTTCATAGTATTCAACGAGCTTTTTGATTTCTTCTCTGTCACGACGGGCAACAGAATGGCAGTTCATGCATATATCAGCGGAAGGAACTGAAGCAAACCTACCTTTTTCAACACTTGTATGACAATACTGACAATCTATATTCATATTGCCGGCGTGTAGCTTATGAGAAAACTTTATTGGTTGTTCGGGTGCATAACCAATCCCATCTCTTTCTGGTTTTGCTACAAAGTATGTTACGGCAAATATTAGAACTATTACGAAAATTGTAACTGG
>CALHRB010000384.1 GCA_938038165.1 Candidatus Kapaibacterium sp.
GTACACTTTGCAAATACATTTTTATTATTGATAAAATACCGAGGTTTTTTATGTTTTGGAAATATTTAAGTACCGTATCTTTGATTTTAGTTATACCTGTTTTTGTTCATTGGCTATCAGACAGTAATGATTTTGGACGGCTACTAATTTATTCAATGGAGCAAAAAGAGAAAAAAACAGAGGAATTCGACCCGATTTTTGGACAAAAGTTCGAAAAAACTGAAATAGAGAAAGGTTTCTGGCTGGGTTTATTACCTCCAACTGACAAAATATCGCCAAAAATTTTTCTAGGTGTTCTCCCTTTGTCCTTAGTCTTTATTTCAATTAGTGTTTTCGGTTTTATAATGCTTAAAATTCAAAATAGAAAGAAAGAGGAAGATTTAACAATTTAAGCATTAATAACTTTTAAATTAATAGAATCGAAACTATTTCGTGATTAAGTAATATTTCAAAATTATTGAGGAGTAATATGTTTAAAATAATAAAATTTTTAGCCATAGGGATATTACTGATAACATCCCTGAACCATTTGTTTGCAACTGACTTCGGATTAAATTTATCTGGCGACAGAAAATTCACCCTAAACAATAACGTCGGATCTAACGAACTTCGCTTCACTTCTACTGCACCTTTGGAAGATATTGAAGGCTATGTTGACAAAGATGTGATTTCAAGCTTTGTCGTTCTGGATCCCGCAAATTTAGAAAAAGCAACCGGCAGTGTTGTGTTCAAGGTAAATGGTATGGAAACCGGAATTAGAACCAGAGACGAGCATCTTCAAGGACCGAACTGGCTCGATGCTTCGCAATACCCTGAAATTAAGTTTGAATTGAAAAATCTGAAAGATGTCAAAATCATTCAGAAGGATCCCCCATTAGGCAGAGCAACAGCAGAAGCTACTGCCGTCGGTGTTTTCACGATGAGAGGTATCTCACAAAATATCATATCAAAAGTAAAAATTACATTTGTGAAAGAATCCGATTTTACAAAGAAAAGAGCCAATGGTGACTTTTTATTTGTTGAGGGTTCATTTGCTATTAAGCTTGCTGATTATAATGTTCAGGGATCGAAGGGAGTTATTGGCAGCAAAGTAGGCAAGGAAATAAACATTACTTATAAATTATTCTATAATGCTGGTTAATTTTATAATACATTTTGATAATAATATTTTCAGTTAATAGAAAAAATATTATTTATTGCTATAATAATTTGAAGGATGCTTAAGTTTCCCAAAAGGGTAGTTTACATCCTTTTTTAAATTGCAAGAAATCTTATTTTTGCTTGATTCAATTCAAAATCATGGAAGGTTTTATGGAATTTAAAAATAATAAAAACAACAGACGAAATTTTTTAAAGGAAGCGGGAATTACAATTGGTGCCGGACTGTTTTTTATGCCACTTTTTCAGTTCTTTGTTTCCTGCGAACATCAAGAGCCAATTGAAGCAAAAAATAAGGAATTAATTGTAGATTTAAATCAATATCCTGCTCTTGGCGAAGTAGGAAAATTTCAGAAAATAACGGAGAACAATATCCCTATTGTTATTATCAGGAAAAGTCAAACAGAGTTTTTAGTTTTAAGTTTAATCTGCACTCATCAAGGCTGTGAAGTAGATTTACCCGATATTAATAATACACTAAATTGCTTTTGTCATAACTCAAAATTCTCTGTCCTTGACGGTTCAGTCATCAATGGACCGGATGATGGATCCAATATTTCTTCGCTTAAAAAGTTTGAAAACAATTTTGATAGTAAAACAAATCAAATAAAAATTATTTTTTAATTTTTTTTAAAAAACTACTATCTTATATTTGCAAAAATTTTAATTGTTTTTTTTAAATAAAAGAATGATTAATTAATTAACAAAATTACTAAAATAGAACTTATTTTCTTTCGATTATAAGCATGAATAGACATTTAGATGTTTTACTAACGAAAAAAGTATTGATAACAAAATAATTTGAGGAATAAATTATGTTCTGGACTCCTGAATTAGCACAGTATTTAGAAGATGCTCCATGGCCGGCAACGAAAGAGGAGCTAATTGATTATGCAAATCGTTCCGGTTGCCCTCAGCAAGTTATTGATAATCTATATGAACTGGATGACACAGATGAATTAATTGAAGGCATAGAAGATTTATGGCCCGAGTATGAGGATATTTCCTCCGAAGAGTATTTTTATAACGACGACGAGGAAGAACAATACTTCTAAATGCTTTCAATCTCGGATGCATTAAGCTAAATACCAACATTTAAAACAAAAACAAGGGGCTTGCCCCTTGTTTTTTTATTATAAATATGGTTTTATGAAATTCTACTGGTTTAATTGAAAGAAAAATTTATCTTCGCCAAAAGCAGGTTTTATTTCATCTATCCAACCAGCATTTTCGCAATATTCGGCAAAGAAAGGCTTATTAACCCAATCTTCGTTTCGACCCTGAATCATAGTAAAAACTGAAACTAATTTATCGTAGATCTCTGATACTCCAAGAAATAATATCTTGCCAAAATGGGAAGACATAACCGGACCGCGTATAGTACGGGATAGCCCACTGACATTTTTTATTGCCTCCCTGTAAATCATCCAGGCTTTTACTAGTGGAACTTTGAAATACTCCCTTGCACCGGTATCTCTGGGCAGGAACATATAGTAAGGAATTAGTTTTAGTTCAGTTTGTTCCTTCAACATAATTTCCCAAATATCTTTTTCAGCATTAATATGATTTAATATTGGTGATTGAGTTCTGATTAAAGCTCCAGTAGATTGTACTCTTTTTATTGCTTTGACCACATAATTGTTTCGTAATTCCTTATAATGATTGAAGTGAGCCATAATCGAAAGGTGGTAACCACGGTGGATAATTTTTTCGAACAATCTTAACAATTCGTCTGCATCACTGTCAGTCAGGAATCTGAATGGCCAATATGTCAAAGTTTTTGTTCCAAACCTGAAAGAAATTAAATTTGGAAGATTTAAGTCAAGAATTCTGTTTATATAATTTTCTAACACCTTTGTTCTCATGATCAAAGGGTCACCGCCGGTGAAAAGAATGTCAGTTATCTCAGGATGATTCATCAAATAACGAACAACCATGTTGATGTTATCCGTTTCCATTTTTAGACTGCCATCAGCAATAAATTGAGGCCAGCGAAAACAAAAAGTGCAATAAGCATGACAAGTTTGTCCTTGCTTAGGGAATATTAATAAGGTTTCCTTATACTTATGCTGGATACCGTTGAGTTTTATACCCTCCATTTCGGGTGTGTTTTTGTCAATTTGACCACCGGGATGAGGATTAAGCTCTGAAACAATTTTTCTAATAATATGGTTTAATTCCTTATCCTGAACTTTTCTGTTCAATGCAGAAGCTAAAAGATTATAATGATGCTCGGATAACATCTCCTTTTGTGGAAAGTTGAGGATGAAGATAGGGTCCTCAAAAGGATTATCCCAATCAATAAGTTCGTTGACGACAAAATTGTTTGTCCTGAAAGGTAAAACCTGACTAACAATTTTAATGTCCCTGATTTGTGCTTCAGTTAGTCTTTCCCTGACTTGCCTTAAATCCTTGAAATTACCTGAGTGGTATGCTTTGTACCTGAATTGATCTTTGATTTTAAACGCCGGGAAATAATTTTTAGTAGATATTTCATACATTTTCCCCTCCTTGTTTATAGATAGATTTTATGTTGCTATAAAGTTCTCCAAAATATTTGACATACATCTTGGATTAGGAATATAATAAAATTTTTTGTAATAACAAAATTTTATTTGAAAGTTTGGGAGGTATAATTCCCACAACCTCTTCTTGAGGGCATTTTGGCAGTAAAAATAGGATGATTTTGTCGTGCAAATAGAAATTCCCATCCATATTGGTAACCTTTTTCGGAAAGCAGCTCCTTGCGGAATTGATTGGCAATGTAAGTCAAATCTGCTTTTGATATGTGTTCTTTATTATGTTCTAAATCCAAAGAAGTTTCGAGCCAAATCCAATCTTCAGTCCATTCCCTAACTTTATACAAAGCAAATCCGCTTTTTTTCATCAATTCAATAATGGATTCCTTTGTAAAATCGTTAATGTGGCCACCACCATCAGGATGAACTAATCTATAAAAACAATCAGTGAAGTTGGCTGAATCGGGAATACCAATATGAATAAAGCCGTTATGTTTAAGAATGTGAATAATTGATTGAGTCAATTCATCGGTATTTTTCTTTGATGTGTAAACATTATCAGCTATAACCAGATCGTAATATTCTTTCAAACTTTCGAGTTTATAGAGTTTTGTTATGTCTTTTTTAAAAAAATTAAATGTTGAGTTATTTAGACTGAATCCTTTATTTGGAATATTAATATCATAACCATCTATAACACAATTGGAAGGCAGATGTCTGTACCAGAGAACTTCGTTGGTGCCACAACCCAGATTAGCTATTCTAAATCCAGTTTTTACGATTTCTGTAAATAATAAACTGTTCAGATACATCAGTTTTTAGGAAAAAAGTTGTACTAAATTTATTCATTAAGATATTTTTCAAGCAAATTAACTTCTTCGACACTGCCAGCATAAAACGGAACTCTTTGATGGATGGATTCGGGCTTAATATCAAGAATTCTTCTATGACCGTCTGTGGCTTTTCCTCCGGCTTGTTCGATAATCATAGCCAGTGGATTTGCTTCATATACGAGTCTAATTTTTCCATTAGGCATATTTTTGTCTGGCGGATACATATAAATGCCTCCATAGTGCAGAGTTCGATGGATGTCTGCAACAGCAGTTGCAATATAACGAAGTGAATAGGACTTTTTGTTATTATCTACTGATTTTAGATAATTCACAAAGCTCTGAACCCTTTTATCCCAATTGTAATAGTATCCTTCGTTAACACTGTAAAAATTTCCAGTTTCTGGAATTTTTAAATTCTCGAATGTCAAGATAAATTCACCGATTGTTGGGTCGTAAGTAAAAACATTAAGACCATTACCGCTTGTATAAACAAATATAGTGCTACTTCCAAAAAGAAAATACCCTGCCGCTACTTGATTAACACCCTTCTGGAGAATGTCATCAAGAGTACCATCTTCTTCAGACTGAGGATCTAATCTTCTGTAAATCGAAAATACAGTTCCGATCGGAGCATTAACATCAATATTTGTTGAGCCGTCCAATGGATCAAAAACAAGCACATATTTACCTTTTTTGAATTTTTCAGGAATCTTAATCATTCCTTGTGATTCTTCGGAAGCCATAACGCAAAAGTGTCCGCTGTGATCCATAGCTCTGTTGATAATACTATTAGCATATTCATCGAGCTTTCGCACTTTTTCGCCATGGACATTAGTGCTTTCGGTAAGTCCAAGTATGTCGTTTATTCCGGCTCTGCGGACTTCCCAGGCTATAATTCGCATAGCAAGAGTCAAATCGCTTATTAAGCTTGTAAATTTACCTGTCGCTTCAGGATGTAGTGCTTCCTCTCTTGAAATGTGAGAATTAATTGTTACAAGACCGGATATGTTCAAAATTGCCATTTTATTAATCCCTTCTATATGGTTTGAACCATATTTCACCAATGCTGACATCAATATTCAAACGACCAAACATTTCTTTCAAAAGACCATTATCATTTGTTCCACGACTTCCAAGAGTTATTGCAGCATTCAGGATTGCAGTTCCAACAATCGGGATTTCAAAACCAAAGGAACCATAAATTTCATTGATGTCTTGAGATGATATATTATAATATAAATGATTAAAGCCAAAACCTAAATTATATGTAATTCTATCGGCTAAATCCGAGGATGATGATTTTGTTCCAAGTCTTTTTAGTCCAAAAGATAAAGAGGAGTAGTTCTTGAATTTAACTGAAGGTCCACCTTTATAGTTAAATCTGGAAAAATCCTGCTGAATATAATCAAGCCCGAACAATACTTTTCCTAATGTATAAGACAATCCTAATCCAAATCGTGAGGGAATTTGAGAGCTAAGGCTTAATGTATATGATGAATCAGTAACCAACTGTGAATAATAAGTCATTTTTCTCTGATATTCAAGATTTGGATTCGACTCATAAAAGAGACCAAGTCCGAAATTTTTCACTGGATTTAGGTAAATTCCGGCTTTATAACCAAGCCCAGCAAAATAATCCTCGAATAAAGTTTCGGAGGAATAGCCATAGTAATCATAAAAAAGTGTCCTGATTGAATTTGTTATTTTACCAAAAGTGGCTATTCCCATAACACCGACAGCTGCAAAATCGGTCAATTTGATTGAAGCTCCAAGAAATGCATGAGAAAGCCCGCCACTACCGCTATAATAGTTTTGTCCGGTTAATTCCAATCCCTCGATATTTTTAAAAACAGGGGTAGAAATTAAGTAGTTGACTGAACTATAAGGAGCAACACCAAATGCGGCTGATAACCCAAGAGAGGTATCAATTGAAAAAAGGGCTTTTATACCATCTATTTTACCATTATTCTGAAAAAGGGAATTCTTATCATTTGTTATATAATTTTGATTGAATCTATAGCCGGCACTTAGCCTAGTATGAGTAACATAACTCCAAAGAGCAGGATTATTGCTGTTTATAGAGTAATCAGATGGTATAGCAATTGAAGTTCCAGCAATTCCGTCATAAGATGCACCAATTGATTTTATCTGATCACCAATCCCGAAAATGGAGTAATTCGATCCACCTTGAGAATATATATTTTTAGAAAAACATAAAATGAATATCAATATATAAATCAACTTTTTCATTCCTTACTTCTTCAATTGAGGTCTTATTGAGTAAATTATCCTAAGTTTCGGGACAAGGTTGCTATCCTGATCATTTATGTTATAAAAAGTATAGCGGTCGAGTTTACGATATGTATTTAAACCATCAAGAGAAAGAACGATTTCGCCTTTGCCGCTACCGCGAACCCAAGATTCTATAAGTTGAGCTAAAGCCGGAAATAGATATCTATTGGAATTTTGATATCTAAAACCATAAATCGAGCGGTAGGGAACAGAATCAATTTTTCTGTCTCTATAATCTCCTGCGAACAGGATTGAATCAACTAAGGCATTGCCGAATCTTGACTTACTTCGATTCAGCCATAATTCCAGCTCAGCTTTGTGAACTGATGAATTTTTTGGTATCTGGCTAAAATCAAATTTTAGTTTAGGATGGTATATAATTCCACCTTGAAAAGTAAGCGAGTTTGGTTCGGGTTTATCGCTATCAATGTATGAAGATTCAATATTGGAAAGCGATGTAACCGAATCGCGATTTCCTTGCTGATTGATGAAATAAATTTTTAAAATAGGCCTCAATCTGGACTCGGTCACCATCTGGCTTGAAAATAAATTGATTATGCTTGAATTGTTATCAGGTAATAAAGCCAAGCCCCAAGGGTCAACTCTATCAGGTTGGAATTTTAGCCAGTCATCAATCAATGATACATTCAATGGAATAACAATTTGAGGCATAGTATCCTGAAGCTTTAATCTCTGATTGAATGCCCCTAATATTTTAGCATCAAAATAATCAGAATTTCCGCCAGCATCGAATATTGTATCCCAAGTTGTTAAGTTTGACCAGTATTTAACGACAGGTTGAATCCTGAAAGAAAAAACTCCATTGTTTGTGTCGCCATAAGCATACCTCAGCGGAAAAAGCGTTAAGGAAACTGAATCAATTTTATAGATTTTCAAAGAATCCGGAGGTCTCGAAAATCTAAGGAAACTAATGGCTTTTATACTGTCTGACTTCCCGACAAAAATAGACCCAATATTAAAAAGTGATTCACGATTCAAGAACGATTCTGTTTCGGTAATAAACCGATATTCGGTGTTAGATGTCCCTACGACTGTTATAGTGTCATAGAGCAAGGTGAAACCTAAATCAGTAGGTTTTTCGTTGCAAGAAAAAAACAGAATAATTGAAATTAAGAAATAACAAAACAAGCCTGAAATTTTAATTCTTTTTAACATTCAAATAATAAATAATAATACTTGCGCAATCAGTAAAACGGTTTAGATTTATCAATCTTTTAGAATTGTCCTGTAAATTTCGTCATATTTTTTAAGAGAAGTGCTCCATGAAGAATCCCTATGCATAATTCTAAAAGCTAAATCTTCCCATTCTGTTCTGATTTTGAATTTTTTTAGGGCAGAATTTAAGGCTTTTAACAGGTTATCAGCTTTAAAATCATTAAAAAGAAATCCATTACTATCGGTATTTTCGGATTTGTAATCAACGATAAACTCAAGATTTGCTCCAGTTGCCCTTGCGACAGGGACTGAACCATAAGCAAGAGATGTTAAGGCTTTCCATCCATTTGATTCATACCTGGAAGGAATCAGAAATATGTCGGATCCTGCAAATATTTGATGCAACAAAGAATTATCAGATCCAAATTTAACAGAAAATTTTGAGGGATAATCTTTAGCCA
>CALHRB010000385.1 GCA_938038165.1 Candidatus Kapaibacterium sp.
TGCTTCAATTTCTTGCGCGTACGTAGAAACCGATGAAAACAGGAGCAATATGCCAATGATAAAATTTTTTTTCATTATAAATCAAAGTTTTTATAAAATGACGTTTTTAATTTAAAAAAATTAGTGTAAACTTCTTGTAAAAATATAAAAGAATGCTATACATTTTATTAATGTATAGCATTCATTACTAAAAAAAGTTAACTATTTTATCAGTATAAAACTTTTGCTGTCTTGGTTATGGGAAGTTTTTAGCCTTATATGATAAGTCCCTGAATTCAATTCTTTTAAATCAAGAGTAATATCCTGAAAGCCAGAATTTGAAGGATAAAAATCATAAGTTTTGATAACTTTTCCAAGAACATCAAGAATTTCGAAATAGTTACTTTCGCGGTTGCCAAAATAAACTGATAAATTCAAATTATTTTCTAAAACCGGATTGGGATTAACGCTCAGGATTGACGAGGATTGCGATAGAAGGATTGATCTACCTCCGGTAAAGCAGGTTCTGAATTCCTGAGCGAGAGTATCTTTTTCAGGGATTAAGCATCTGTCTGCTCCATCGTTAGTAGTTGAATAAACAATCAAGTTTGTGCTTGGTGCATCGGTTAAATATGAATCAAGAGTAAATTCTAAATTAGCCGAGAATGGTGAAGTTTTTGCTGTTCCGTTTCCATCAAATCTCAATTGTCCGGGGTTTAGCCCGGTAGCAGTCCAATTCCAGTTTGCTATGTCGGACTTAATTTGGAACTGTCTGTTAAGCGAAAAAGCTCTTGAATTATAATTTAAGAAGACTGAAATTTTGCTCACTGTTTGATTAAAATCAGGTATATCAATTTTTATCTTAAAATTTATTGGATATCCAGGGATGGAATCGTTTTTAGAGACATTAATAAATTTTGAACTGAGCGGCAAAACTTTTCCAATGCCTGTCATTGGAATGTCCTGATCGCCGGATGACGTTTTCAGCGAGAGTATAGCATTATAAATTTTTTCTGCATCGGGGCTGAAAACTATAATGATATTACCTTTTGTATTTGCAGGAACCGTCGAAATTGCTGGTTGTTTAATGCTAAAATATGTCCTGTCGATTCCGCCGATGGATAAATCATCAATTGTCATTTCGTTAGGTGAATCATTGTCAATGGTTAACGGCAGTTCTTTTGTTTCGCAGGTTAGAACGCTTTCAAAATTCAATGGTACTGGTGAAACGCTAAGCCCGAGAGCTAAACCTGAAATATTAACAGTATCAACATAATTGGCAACAGGACCGGGACCGCCATCGTGCTTAATCAGGAGTTTGATGCTCTTGTTGCCGCTTGTTTGAGGATTGAAAACAATAGGCACATTGAATGTTCCATTGTTTTTATTGACAGTTATATTTTTTGTTACAGCACCAACATCAAATTTGAAGTCAGGATTATTTGGCATTACTATATCAACAACAAATAGATCCATTGTATTGCTGATATTTGCTATAACAAGGTTTTTGCTTGATGAGGATTGGACTTTTGTTGGATTGAAGACAATGTCTGGGGCACTTAATTTTGGAACCGAACCTATGCCTGTCAAAGTGCCGCTGAAAGTATTGGTGGTTCCTTCAATCTGAACATCAATAAAATTTGTCAAAGGACCCTCTTTGTCGGGCTGGAAACTGACAGGGAAACTGATATTAGCGCCAGGATTGATAGTTATAGGCACCGAGGGAAAAGTTGCCCTGAAAATATTATTTGTCCCATCTTGAAATTTTATGCTCGTTATTTTAACAGGGATAGTTCCGTTATTTTCAAGAATATAAGTTGAGTCGTTCAGAGTATTAATCCTTCTGTTTTTCCAATCAAGAACAGGAAGAGGGAAGTCGTTTTGGACACCAATACCGGTTAATTTAGTTGAATGATTTCCGCAGAAATTAGGAATGTAATATGATAATATTGCGGATTTTGTGCCTGGGGAAACTGGTTTGAACCTTACAGTAATTTCAAGGCAGGCACCAGGTGAAAGATTAAATTTTCCCCCACCTTTGATAATCTCGAATTCATTTTCGTTTAAGCCTTCTATCTTGACTTCACCAGATATAGGAACGGCAGTAGTATTTTTAAACATACATTTATCATTTTTATCGGATGTTGTCATGATGGGAATGGTTCCATAGTTAAGTTCAGAGGGATAATCGCCGCCGCAGGGTGCGACAAGGCTAACATCAGGTGGTTTGCAGGGGTCGCCCTCCAGCGAAAATATTGTTTCGGTGGAAACATCAGGTGGAGATTTGACATAATCAATAGTTATATCGTGTTTTTCTCCTTTTTTCATCGTAAAGGGGATGGTCTTGCCATTAAAATTAACTGTATAATCTCCATTATCTGGTAAAAACTTATAACCTGTTATAGTAAAATCAGAATGTTTTGAATCTAATGTAATCTGACGTTGAGTAACTCCAACGCCTTTTCGTCCAAAGAGCAATTGAAGTGGGGTTATATCAAGATTGGTAATGCTTTCAGGTGGAGAAATATACGAGACATTGACACTATCGGGAATTCGCTTAAATACAAGTTTTACGTTTCGTTGTCTGCTTGATTCATTGCAGCCAAATGGGGCTATCCACGAAAGCTGACAAATGTTTCTGGTCTGAATATCCCCAACTATTTGCCGATAAGCCCTGATTAAATTATCTTTTGTAAAAACTGAAAATGATTTTCCACCAGTACTACGGCAAATATATTCAATATCCAAATTCAAACCGGCAAGCAAAAATATAGAATAGACGGAAATTTTTTCTCGGTTAGCCCATCGGATAATGCTGTCCACCTGTGGTTGAGTAAATGTTCTTTCTGGTTCACCATCAGAAAGGAAAATTATCACTCTTCTTAAATCCTTTGATTGAGTCATTAAAGAGGGTATAGCTCCCTTGGGGTCTTTTTCCCTGACAAATGGAATAAAAAAGTCTGTCGTTCCTCCTGCTACGGTCAATTGTTGTTGAACCCAGGTGTAAAGAGGTGTTTTGGTTGTGAAAAATCCGCTATTTCCATAAACATCGCCCCCGAATTTGAGAAAACACATTGTTGAAGGCGGGTCAATTCTGATTGAATCGAGAAAGGCATAGGCACCCGTTCTAATCCAATCAATTCTTTTCTCTCCATTGCCAACATCCCATCCCATTGAACTGCTAACATCAAAAACCATTGCAATGGCAACCGGGGGAAAAAAATCTGCTTTGAAACAATCAATTTTAATCGTTGCATCAAGGTTTTTGCCGTTTTCGAATAAATCAAAATCATCGGGAATCAGATTTTCGTAATCCTTTGTTGCTTGGTCACGAGCAAATATGATTCCATTAACGGAAGGAAATTTGCTTGCGTCAATGTTATAAATATTAAAACCTTGTGAATTTGTTATATCTGGCAAAAATAATAACATAGAAAGGATAAACATTAAAAATATCTTGGGCGTTCTTTTATTCATAATATCACCTTATAGTTTTTTTCTTAAATAATAATAACACATTTCAGTTACATAAAGTTAC
>CALHRB010000386.1 GCA_938038165.1 Candidatus Kapaibacterium sp.
TTTACGAATGAAATCGAAATAGCTATATGATTTTCCGGCCTCAAGTCTTCCTGTTACAATTATAAGTTGGGATCCATCGCTTTGAAGTTTAGTGCTAACGGATAAACCCTCATTTGATTCAGAACTTCGTCGTCGCTGAGCAATATCGGAGCGATTGTCCCCAGCTATAATTTCGCTGTGAGGAAATTTATTATTAAATTGTTTTTGATTTTCAATACTACTTTTTCTTTGCCTTTGTTGTGGTAATTTTCTTTCTTCTCGAATAAAACCACGAACCCTTGCTGTAACATTATAACCGAATCCATACGAGGGAGGATCAGTTTGAACATTTACTAACTGATTTGCACTGTTTCCTGCTGTAACCGTAACTTTTAGAATATTGTTATTAATTATTAGAGCAGAAATTGGTTGTAGAGCCTGAACTATGTCCTTATCCCCACTATATTCAAGCCTTTCAGTAACGTCATCGAAAAAAGAACCGTCCGCATAAATATTGCCCCTGATTTCCCTGACCCCAAGGCTTTTTATAATTTGTGCCATTGAGTCCAAGTGAGATGAATTTAAAAATGGATTTCCATAGCCTACAAGATATATATCACCGACTAAAATATTGTTCTGAACCGAACCATTAATATATAATTCAGTTTTCAATTTATAATCTTTTCCTAAATAATGCAGGGCTGAAATAGCTGTAAATAGTTTTGATACAGATGCCGGCGTTAAAAGCATATCACTGTTTTTCTCAAAAAAATATTTTTTCGAATCAACCGAAAAAATAGAAATACCATATCTCGAAGTCTTTATTCCGGAGGCATCAAGAATATTTTGTATGTCCTTTTGTAAGGCTAAGATTGATTTTGCTGAATCAGATGCTGTAATAGTGGGATAATTGAATCCACTGCCTTTTGTTTGACTTTGGGTTAATGTTATTGTATAACTTAGTGATGCTATCAAAAGAACACTAAAAAAAACTATTTTTTTCATCCTAGATTTTAATTAATTATAAATTTATTCCAAAATCATTGTAAAATAAAAATTTATGATAAAAATTACAATTAAATTAATTTAATTCAATGTCTATATAATCATCAAATTCGTTAATCTAAAAACTGTCTTTTATAAAAGTTAATACATTATTAAGTAATTTATCATCTGTATTAATCCAATGAACATTAGGAATTTTTCTGAACCAGGTCATCTGACGCTTTGCATAATTTCTTGTGTGTTGTTTAATTTTTTCGATAGCTGTTTTCTCGTCAATTTCGGCTCTTATTAATGAGATGCATTCTTTGTAACCGACAGTGTTAAGTGAATTTAAATCGGGCGAAAAACCTTTTTCCAAAATTTTCTTGGTTTCCGTCAGTAATCCGGCATTCCACATTATTTCAGTCCTTTGGTTTATCCTTGAATAATAGTTTACTCTGTCAGACATTAAGCCGATGTAGATAGTTTCGAAAAAAGGAGGAGATATTCTTTTTATTGAAGAGCTGAATTTTTTTCCCGTTATATAGATATATTCCAATGCCCTAATTATTCTGCTCGGATTTTTATCTGGATACATCGCGGCAGCTTCAGGGTCATATGATTTAAGAATTTCATAAATGTGTTCATTGCCGAGTTCATCTTTCATTCTCAACAGTATGTCTCTGATTTCTTTTTTTTGTTCATTTTCGTAATCAGATTCGAATAGTCCCTCACAAAGTGCTTTGATATATAATCCTGAACCACCGACAACAAGGGGAATTTTTCCTTTTTGATAAATTTTCTTTATCGTTTCATTGGCTACCTTGGCAAACATCCCGGCACTATAGTATTCATCAGGATTGATTATGCTAATAAAATGATGTTCCACTTTTTTTAATTCTTCGGGGGACGGTTTAGCTGTTCCAATATCCAGATACTTATATATTTGCCGGGAATCAGCTGAAATAATTTCGACATCAAGATAATCTGAAATCTTTAGTGAAAGTTCTGTTTTTCCTGAGGCAGTGGGACCGAGCAGAACAATAATTTTAGGTTTTTTCTTTTCCATCGAAAGTTTCTATTATCTAATTATTATTGCTCCAACCTTCTTTGCCAATAAGAGGAACAAACTTAAACCTATCAGATACTTTTTCATTATATTCTTCTTCGCTGATTCTTGTGATTATATACATCGTCTGTGAAATTTTGTCGCCAATTGGAATCACAAGTCTTCCACCAATAGCTAACTGTTCTTTGAGCGGATTTGGAACCTTAGGGGCAGCAGCAGTAACAATAATACCATTATAAGGTGCAAATTCTTTCCACCCTAATGTTCCATCTGCCAATCTGGAATTAATTTGTAGCCTGAACTCATTGAAAATTGATTTCGATTTTTCGTATAATTCCTGCATACGTTCAATGGTAAATACTTTTGCACCCATTATGGCTAACAAACATGCCTGATAGCCACTTCCAGTACCAATTTCAAGAATTTTATCGCCTTTGTTGACTTTAAGTTCACTGGTCATATATGCAACCGTGTAAGGTTGAGAAATTGTCTGGTTGCAATCAATTGGAAGTGCGACATCCTCATACGAACGGTTTACGAAGGTCGGTAAAACAAATTTTTCTCGAGGTAAAATTGAAATGGCATATAAGACATTTTCATCATCTATGCCACGTTTCCTGAGATCTCTGATAAGCTTTAGACGTTGTTCTTTAAATTTTGAGGAGTAAAAACTATTCATCATTCAAAATCAAAATTAGTTATTGGTTATTGAGAGCTTTGTTCTAAGTATTGTGGGAAGTTCATTTTTGGGAATGTCCAACGTTAAAGTTCCTCCCTCGGCGATAGAAATTCCTCCAGTTTCTTCCGAAATAATTATTATAATAGCATCAGCTTGATCAGATAGTCCAAGACCAGCTCTGTGGCGGGTTCCTAAATTTCTGTTGTTGACTTTTGTAATTGACGAAAGCGGCAGAACACACTTTGCAGCTATAATTGTTTGATTCTCAATAATGACAGCCCCATCGTGCAAAGGTGATTTTGGATTAAAAATTGAAATTAATATTTCTTTTGAAACAATGGCTTGCAATGGAATTCCTGTATCCACAGTCATTTCAACATTTTGTGAACGGGTGAAAACAATCAAAGCACCTATATGCTTTTCCGACATTTCAAGAACTGCATCAACAACTTCATCAATTGTGGCTGTAATCCTTGATTTTATAAATAACCTGAATAGCTGTGTGCTGGTTATCTTCAAAATCAATCTTCTTATCTCTGGTTGGAAAAGAATAATAAATGCCAATAGCCAGATACTTGTAATTGTCTTTATTATCCAGGAAGTTGATTTCAAATTAATCGTGTCGGCGATAAACGAAAGTCCTATAAGTATCACCAGACCAAACAGAATTTGAATGGCAACTGTCCCCTTGAGCGAGCGATATAACCACAGAAATAATAAAGCTACTATTATTATATCAATAATGTCAACTAATGTTACCGAGAGAAACCCTATTTTGAAAAGGTCAATCATTGCTATAGTTCTTCAAAGCTAAATCTGTTCAATATCAATTAAGGAACTATTCATTATCCTTCCAATTATTATGACCATTTTCTTTTTCCTGATATTCATTTTCATAAGCTTTAATAATTTCTGCTACTAATTTATGTCGCACTACATCTTTTTCGCTGAAATAAACAAACTCAATTCCATCAATATGTTGTAATAATTTATTTGCATTAATAAGCCCGGAATTTTCTTTCCTATCCAGATCAATTTGTGTTATATCTCCGGTTATTACTGCTTTGGAATTTGATCCCAGACGAGTCAGAAACATTTTCATCTGAGTAACAGTGGCATTCTGTGCCTCGTCAAGAATAATAAAAGAGTTGTTCAATGTTCTGCCTCGCATATATGCAAGAGGAATAATTTCAATAATTCCTTTTTCCATATAATTTTTTAATTTATCAGAACTTAACATATAAAAAAGAGCATCTGTCAATGGTTTTAAATAAGGGTCGAGATTTTCAGTTAAATCCCCTGGGAGGAAGCCAAGCGACTCACCCGCCTCAACAGCAGGACGGGATAGAATTATCTTAGAAACCTCATTTTTCTTCAGTGAGGCAAGAGCCATAGCAACTGCCAGAAATGTTTTGCCTGTTCCCGCAGGTCCTATTGCAAAAACTAAATCATTATTCTGAACTTTTTCGAAATATTCTCTTTGCTTCTGGCTTCGGATTTTAATTGTCTCTTTAATTCCGCTGTAGATAATGTTAGAAGTATCGTATGTTTTTTGACTTCCGTTTGTGTTATTAGAATCAACAAGACCAAGAACTGTTGATACATCATTTATATTAAGCGTTCCACTTCGGTGCAGAATATAAATCAGTTCATTGATAACTTTTTCAATCACTTTCACTTCATTAGGATTGCCACGAATTATTAAATTTTCCCCCCGAATGATAAAAGTGGATTGAAATTTATTTTCAATCATCAGCAGGTTTTGATCATTTGAGCCAAGAAGATCTCTAAGATCCTCAGCCTCTATTTTTAATTTTTTTTCTTGTATTTCCATACATTTAATTAAGATTAAAAAAAATAAAGCCCTCTGTCGCAAAACAGTAGGGCTTAAATTTAATTAGAAAAATAAGGATAAAAATGATTCCTAACAAGAAAATCACTTTGGTTTTGCTCAATTATTTATTCGCCTTTCTTTCCGGTTTGATCAGATTCCATCATGGCACGTTTATTTCGCCAGTATTTTCTTTCGGCTTTTTTCTCTTCTGGTGTCAAAGGTCCTGATGGTGGAATCGTTAATCTTTGACCGGGGAATATAATATCAGGATTTTTTATTTGAGTAGTATTCCCTTGCCATATTTTGGGCCATTGGAATGGATCTCCGTAAATTTCAACCTTACCGGCAATATTCCAAAGACAGTCTCTGTTTTCTGCCCATGTTCCAACGATATATTCTTTAATTTTCTTTTCGACATAAAGTCCTCTTATATCTCTTGCAAGTGCAATTATTTTCTCATAAAATTCTTTTATGCAGGAAATTTTGTTCATCCTCATTTCATTCAATTCATTTTCGAGTGCCTTAATTTCGTCTGTTTTATCGGCTCTGACGTCTTCGGACAGACCTTTCATTTGACGGACTTTCCCCTCGATAACTCCAAGTTTCTGTCTGAATTTGTTAACATCTGCTTCAGTGGCACCAACAAGTGAATAAATTGAAGCATTGCAATCTTTAATTTGTTTATTTAGTTCGTCCAGCTCTTTTTTAAGTTTTTCTACATCTGCCTCAAGACCAGCAAGCTTTGTTTTTAAATTAGTATTATCAATAACGAATTTGTTAATCCTTAACTCAGCTTCTTTTTTAGTCAGTTCTTCGTCGGGATAAGATTCCCACCCCTGCCGTTGAGCAAAGGAATTATAAGCAAATGAAAGAAACACTAAAGCAAAAAATAGAATAAAAATATTTTTCATTGAATTCTCCGTTTTTTTTTTACAAATTGAATAATTTAGATTAGCATATTATTTAACACCTTCGCCTGGTTTCCAATCGGGCCAAATATCAGGCCATAATGCTAACTTTTGCTTAATAAAATCAACCTCATCCTGACATTTTTTCAAATCGCCTTTTCTTGATTTAATTTCTGCTTCGAGTTTGCTTTTTTCATCCTGTTTTTTCCTTATTTGCTCTGAGAGATTTCTCTCTTCCTTTCTCAACTCCTTTAAAGTCATTAGTTGCTCTTCGGTTATTTTGCTTGTGCAACTGCCAAGACCAAGACCAAAAGATGCCACTAACACTCCAACTCCGACTCGGGAAAACCATTTGCTGATAGACATTTTTCCTCCTCACAATTATGAATGAACTGTATTACAA
>CALHRB010000387.1 GCA_938038165.1 Candidatus Kapaibacterium sp.
GAGATATCGGATATCTTGATAGTGATGGCTTCTTGTTTATAACTGGAAGATTAAAGCGATTTATAAAAGTACTCGGGCAGAGAATTAATTTGGATGATATCGAAAAATTTCTTGAGGCTCAATTATCATTACCAATTGCAATCCCGGTTTCAGATGATGCAATATATATTTTCATTGAATCAAAAAACGAGAAGGATGTGGAGCTTGTAACCAAATTAGTTTCCGAAACTTACGGATTTCATTACTCATTGATTGTTACAAAATGTATTGACCAAATTCCCGTCAATTCATCAGGAAAAAAGGATTACCCTTTAATAACAAAAATATTTGCAAATGAACGTAATTGAAAATCTCTTTGAACTTCCTCAATACTCTATTCCTTTTTCAGAGAAATCTGTATTTCTTATAAAGGAATTAAACAAATTGACCGATTATCACTATCGAAACTGCATCCCATATAAGAATGTAATCAGAACAATTTATAATAATAATTATGGTAATTCGCAAAGCCTATCCGAGATTCCTTTTATCCCTGTCAGACTTTTCAAAAATATTGACCTGAAAAGTATTCCAGATAGTGATGTCTTGAAAACCTTAACCTCGAGCGGAACTACATCAACGCAAGTCTCTAAAATTTTTATTGACAGGGAAACATCGCTGCTTCAGACAAAAGCATTAGCATCAATTGTTACGAGTTTTATAGGCAGCAAAAGACTACCTATGATAATAATTGACACTGAATCTTCGCTTGGGACTGCTTCGGGAATGTCAGCCAGAGGCGCTGGTCTGGTTGGATTATCCAATTTCGGCAGAAATCACTTTTATGCCCTTGATAAGAATATGCAACTGAAAATAAATGAATTGCTTGACTTCATAGAAAAATATTCAGGTGAGAAGATCCTTGTTTTTGGATTCACATTTATGGTCTGGCAATATTTTTACGAGGAGTTGAGAAAAAACAATATCAAACTCAATTTAGACGGATACTTAATTCATAGCGGTGGCTGGAAAAAATTGACTGAAATTGCTGTGAGCAACGATATTTTCAAAGAGAAAATCCAAGAACAAACAGGAATTGCAAAAGTTCATAATTTTTATGGAATGGTTGAGCAAGTCGGTAGTATTTATATGGAATGTGAAAAAGGTTATTTTCACTCTCCTAACTTTTCTGAGATAATTCTGCGAGGTTCAGATTTAAAATTTTCAAACAAAATTGGTGAGGAAGGAATAATCCAAACTTTGAGTATATTGCCTAAAAGTTATCCCGGGCATTCAATTTTGACTGAGGATCTGGGAATAATTCACGGCATTGATCGCTGTGCTTGTGGCAGGAAGGGGGTTTATTTCTCAATTTCTGGCAGAATACCAAAGGCTGAATTACGCGGTTGTAGCGATGTTTATGCTTTAGCAGGTTAAAATTATGTCGAAAATCATTCAAATACTGCCAAAGAATATATTAACTGAAGATATAAAAGCAATTGTCAATAATGATTTTTTGAATCTCATTGGTATAGAACCTTTTTCGGAAGTGTCAATTAATTTTTTGAATCAGCTTTCAAAGGAAATTTTATCTGACACTGTCACCTCTCAGATGCCCGAACTTGTTGCTCTTGCTTATTTTCTGAGAAAATCAAACATCATTAACATTACTGAAAATTTCAAGAAAACTATTCCAGATACTGAAGTTTCAGTTCCATTGGGAATATGTTTCCAAATTGCTCCTTCGAATGTTGATACAATATTTATGTATTCTTGGGCTTTTTCTCTTTTAGCTGGAAATTCAAATATTATAAGAATTACGCAAAATGTTGGGGAGCAGCTTTCAAGTTTATTATCAATTATTAATCGTGTAATCAATAACCCTGATATTGAAGATATAAGGGCGAGAAATATCATTCTTTCGTATTCTTACGATGATAATATTAATGCTTATCTTTCCTCTGTTTCAGATTTAAGAATTATTTGGGGTGGAGACAGCACTGTCCAAAGTATCAGGAAGCATCTCGCCAAACCTACAACCAGAGACATTGCGTTCGCTGATAAAATTTCTTATTCCATCATCGAATCAAAATATCTTTTATCATTGACTAACACATCACTTACCGAAAATGTAAGACTTTTCTATAACGATTCCTATTATTTCAACCAAATGGCTTGTTCTTCTCCGCAAGTTGTTTATTTTGTTGGCGATGATAAAGATAATCATTCGGCATCAGATATTTTTTGGGCAAAACTTGAAGAAATCTTAAACTCAAAAGCACATTTCGAGCATATTTCTGTCAGTATGAACAAACTTGCATACCTTTACGAAGAATCAGCTTCTGGGATGGATTTAAAGATTCAATCGGAGGTCAATCCTGTTAATCCAACTGTAGTAAATATATCAAAAGAAGATATCCAAAAAATAGGAAGTATATGTGGTGGAGGTTATTTTCATCAATGTTTTCTCAATGATATTTTAGAGTTAAATCAAATAATTAAACACAATGAACAGACATTGTCATATATAGGTTTTAATCTAAAAATTCTGAAAAATCTCGTTAAGACACTGAATGGTAAGGGTATAGATAGAATCGTTCCTGTAGGTCAGGCTTTAACCTTTATGCCAACTTGGGACGGCTTTTCTTTGCTAAATCATTTCACAAAAAGAGTAGTTGTTATATAATAAGTGAATGTCTTTTTTAAGAAAAATTTTGCCTAAAAAGGTCCTGAACTATTATTCGGGATTGAAACAAAAGCAACTTGCCGAAAAAAAGCAAGAAAACAAAATGTTATCAGCTAATGATTTCCAAAAAATTCTCAGCGATGAATTTGGAATTAATAAAGGCGATACTGTCTTTGTTCATAGCTCTGTTGACAGACTTAACGTTGATTTATCAGTAAAAGAAATTTTATACGCTCTGATAGAAGCGGTTGGTGAGGAAGGAACATTACTATTTCCCACCTACCCCGCATTACCTTCCTATGAATTTCTAAAATCAGGTAAGGTCTGGGATATTAAGAGAACGCCTTCTTTTTCCGGTATGCTTAGCGAGGTTGCCCGAAGAACCAATGGAAGTAAAAGAAGTCTTCACCCGACAAAATCTGTTTGCTCAATTGGAAAGAATGCTGAATATTTTACCAATGAGCATCATCTTTCACCATATCCTTATGACAAACAAAGCCCATATTATAAATTGATTAAGCAAAATGGTATTTGTATCGGTTTGGGTATTACTTCCAATTATTTTTCATCCACTCACACTGTTGATGATCACTTCAAAGATGAGTTTCCTGTTATGCCATACCACAAACGAGTTTTTGATGCCAAATGCATAGATTATGCCAAGGAAACAAAAATTGTTCGGACTTATGCCCATAATATCAGAAAAATGAAATTCAACATTCCGTTATATTTCAAAAAGTATGTTCCAAGCAATACTGCTCGAGATTTTCAATTATTGGGTATGGATTTCTTTTATGTTAAATCAAAACCATTATTTGATAGGATGTGTGAATTAGCTGAGAATGGCATCACAATTTATAAAAGAATTTATTACAAACCTTCGAAAATATTTAAATAAGAAATTATGAAACTTGGATTGATACTAACAAATGATTGGGAGATTTTTGGAGATGGCACCGGTGATTATTTCGAAATTCAGCATAACCCATTGCTGAATTTAATGGATATTATCAAGGAATATGAAGCGAAAATAACAATTATGGCTGAAGTCTGCCAGCAGTTTGGTTTTCTCTCAATATCGAATAATTTCGATTGGGCAAAAAAAATCTCGATTGCTTGGGAAAATATTCTAAAAGAAATCATTCTTTACGGTTCAGATGTTCAATTGCATTTACATCCACAATGGCTTGATGCAAAATTTGAGAATGGAAAATGGTCTTTGAATATGAATAAATGGGCTTTGTCATCTCTTGACACCGAGTCAATTGAAAATCTGATAATCAAAGGGAAAAACTACCTTGAATCTTTACTATATAATGTCAAACCCAATTATAAATGCCAAGCTTTTCGTGCAGGATCTTATTGTATTCAACCCTCAGATGTTATCATTCAAAAATTGATTAAAGCCGGATTTCTTTGTGATACATCAGTTACAAAAGGCTTGGTTAATGTTGGCTTTTATGATTTTAGCGATGCTCATTCAAATTTATTACCTTGGCTCTGTTACGAGAAATCCGTAACAAAAAAAGGTAAATCAGATTTGATGGAAATTCCAATTTATTCAAAAGAAATGCTTTATTCAAAGGTTTTGGAAAAGTTTACTCCTTCACTTTTTTATAGTATTTTTTTTGGCGTCCAAGTTCCAAAATTTGAATTAGAATGGCAAAAAGCAAGGGAAAGTGTCAAAAGTAAAAGATATCCTCGTGAGCAAAGATTTTACAAAAGCAAACAGAAGAAAAACCTTTCATTCTATATTAAAGCAATAGCAGATAAAACAGTCATTCAACTTGATTATGACTATCTTCCTGCCTCTGTCTTTGTAAAAATCATCAATGATATTTATCAAAATTTTAAAGATAAATTCCCTGATGAGATTATCATTCCTGTTGTTGCTTCAGGACATATTAAGGATGTTCATTCAAATGATAACCTTAAATGGATTTTTGAAAAGATTAAAAAAGATTTAAACGAAAAAGTCGTTTATTGGACTTTGTCAGACGCAATTAATTTTTGGTATCCAAAATTAAAAAATTTCGATTAGTTAACTTATGAATATTTTGCTTGTTGGAAGTGGAGGACGAGAGCACGCACTTGCTTTATATCTATCAAAATCTAAGAGTTGCGATAAATTATATTCCTATCCCGGCAATCCCGGAATATGGAAAATCTCTGAAAAAGCTGGAAAAGAGATAAAATCACACTCAGATTATATCGGTTTTTGCAAAGAAAATTCAATTGATTTGGTTGTTATTGGTCCTGAACAACCATTGGCTGACGGCTTGTCTGATTCTTTGCGACAAAATGGCATTGCAGTTTTCGGACCTTCAAAACTTGCTGCTCGTTTGGAATCATCAAAAGGTTTCGCTAAAGACTTTATGCAAAAGTATAAAATCCCAACTGCCTCTTTCAAAACATTTAATAAAACAGAACAAGATCAGGCAACCGATTATCTCAGAACAGCTAATTATCCAATTGTAATCAAAGCTGATGGATTAGCCGCTGGCAAGGGAGTCATTATAACAAATAATTTTGATGAGTCACAAAATACTTTAAATCAAATTTTTTCAGGAATTTTCGGGGAAGCTGGAAATGCCGTTGTAATTGAAGAATTTATGGAAGGTGAAGAAGCTTCAATTCTTGCAATAACTGATGGAAAGGATTATTTACTATTGCCTCCATCGCAAGACCATAAGAGAATATTTGACGGAGATAAAGGAAAAAACACAGGCGGAATGGGAGCTTACTCACCCGCTCCAATCGTGAATGATAATTTATTAAAACAAATTGAAAATGAAATAATTATTCCTGCAATTAATGGTATGTCAACCGAAGGCACACCATTCATGGGCTGTCTTTATGCCGGGTTGATGATAAAAGACAATAAAGCTAAAGTTGTAGAATTCAACGTTCGATTTGGAGATCCTGAAACACAGGCTGTTCTACCTCTGATAAAAGGAGATTTTGTTGCTTTGGTTTATAGTGCTGCAATTGGAAAGCTTGATAAAAACAAAATAAGTATCCTTGAAAACAACCATTGCTGTTGTGTTGTTCTTGCATCTGACGGTTATCCCGATAATTTTGAAAAAGGATTTGAAATTTCAGGAATTGACGACGCTGAAAAAAATGGAGCATTTGTTTTTCACGCCGGAACCGCTCTTAGAGAAAATAAATTAGTTAACTCTGGTGGTAGGGTACTTGGTGTTACAGCTTTAGGAGAAAGCCTTAAACAAGCAGTCGAAAAAGCTTATCATTATGTCGAATTAATCAGCTTTAAAAATAAATATTACAGAAAAGACATTGGCTTGAAAGGACTTAATAGACATTTTGAATAGGAAGTTCACAATATTATACGATGGCGAATGCGGAATATGTTCTGCATCTGCCAAATGGATTGCAAGCAAGGACAAAAAAGCCTTCTTTGAAATTATCCCTTATCAAAATGCTAATTTTAATTCTTTAAAAAATGGATTAACAAAAGGTTTGGCAGAAAAATCTGTTATATTAATTGATAACACTTCCAAGAATTTTTTTAAAGCTGCCCGCGCAGTCTTCGAAATTGCAAAGAATCTCAGTGGAATTTATAAATTGATTGGAATGATTGGAGCAAATAGCTTCATTTCAACAATTTTTAACCCGATTTATTATTTAATAGCAAGGCAAAGAAGGAAAATTTCAATTTTTCTCGGTTTTAATGCCTGTTCGGTAAATTATGATAAAGCAACAACATAAAAATATTATTTATTTTGGTTTTATTTGTATAATGTCATTGATTGGTTGCAGAAGTTATCCCGATTTGAAAGTTGTTGATTACGTTGACTTGAACAAATATGCAGGAAAGTGGTATGAAATTTCGTCCTTTCCACAAAGGTTTCAAGAAGGCTGTTATTGCTCAACGGCAGAATATATTTTGGGCAAGGATAGGTTCATCCGTGTTATTAACAGATGCAGGAAATGGAGTGTTGATGGAGAGTTGAAGGAAGTGAAAGGCAGGGCTTATGTCGTTCCAAACTCAAATAACGCCAAACTCGATGTTCAGTTCTTTTGGCCCTTCCGTGGGGATTACTGGATAATCGAGCTTGCCGAGGATTATTCCTGGGCAGCCGTGGGGCATCCCAATCGAAAATATCTTTGGATATTGTCCCGCACTCCAAGAATGGAAGATACAATCTATAACAATATAATCTACAAAGTTCAGTCAAAGGGCTTCGAAACTTCAAATCTAAGAAAGACAGTTCAGACTTGCGATTAATCTTTTCTTCATTTTATCTGAAAAAAGTCGAAATAAATCCTGTTATTCTTCAAAATGTAGTTAAAAGCAAAAAGAATGGGCAGAAAAAAAAGTGGAGGAATTTAGATTTGGCTAAAACATTTAAAGAAGGTAAATTTGTAATCTTATGAAAAAATAATCTAATCTTAATAAAAAAAAAAAGCTTAAAATTTTAATAATTCAATGAAGATATTGTTTCATATATTACATCCGGCTCACGTTCATTTCTTCAAGGATGCTGTAAGAGTATTGAATGAAAATGGTCATGATATTAGGATTATTGTTAGGGACAAGGATATTACGCTCTATCTATTAAATAAATATGGTTTTAATTTTGAAATTTTAGGCAGGAAATACAAGAAGAAAATTGAAATAATTACTGAAACTTTCTCAACAATTTGGAAAGTTTTTTTTTATATTAAAAAGTATAAACCTGATTTGATTTTAAGCATAGGTGGACTTTTAAACGTTATTCCTGCAAGACTGCAAGGAAGAATGGCTCTATATTTTACCGATCATGAACCAACCATCACAAATTCAATATCAAATATTTTTGCAAATAATGTAATCACACCAGATTGTTTTTATAGGGATTTTGGAAGGAAGCAAATCAGATACCCCGGCTATCACGAACTTGCTTATCTTCATCCGAACAGATTTACTCCAGACAAAAGTGTTTTAAAATTATTAAACATAGCTGAGAATGAAAAATATGTTATTATGAGGTTTGTTTCCTGGGATGCTACTCATGATAATGGCCAAAAAGGTTTCTCCGAAGAAATGAAATTAAAAGCAGT
>CALHRB010000388.1 GCA_938038165.1 Candidatus Kapaibacterium sp.
AAAAAAATTGATTTAATTTTTTATTTATCACTTATTAAAAATGAAATTAATACGTTTATGAATCAGCAAATAATCTTAAACCAATGAATTGATGATTTTTTGTTGAAAAATTCATAGCATTAAGCTAATTTAGTCTTTTTAAAATTTACAAAGTGGAGAAGCTTTGGATTGGAACGATGAAATTGCAAAATACGACAAATTTATGCAGGATGAAATACTAAATTCCGGCAAAATCCCACGACATATTGCAATTATAATGGATGGAAACGGGCGATGGGCTGTGGAACGTAATTTGTCCCGAACAGCCGGACACCGCGAAGGTATCGAAAGCGTAAGGGATATTGTTAAAGCTTCATCACAACTTGGCATAAAATACCTTACCCTTTACGCATTTTCAATTGAAAACTGGAAAAGACCAATAACAGAAGTCCGTGTCCTGATGACTTTGCTCGAGCATTTCCTGAAAGTTGAGCTTGATGAACTACACCAAAATAATGTTAGGGTCAAAGCTATCGGAAAATTAAACTCACTTCCTAAATCAGTTCAAAAGCTATTGAGGAAAGCCATAGAATTCACAGCCGACAATACAGGGCTAACTCTCACTCTTGCATTGAGCTATAGTGGCAGATGGGACATTCTCAGGGCTGTCCAAATCATTGCATTCGACGTTAAAAGAGGAAAAGTTTCACCCGAAGATTTAACTTCTGAAAAATTCGCAAGCTATCTTCAGACCAAAGATCTGCCCGAACCTGATTTGCTTATTAGAACCAGCGGTGAAATGCGATTGAGCAACTTTTTGCTTTGGGAATTGGCATATTCTGAAATTTTTGTCACCAAAAAATATTGGCCCGAATTCAGAAGGCAGGATTTATACGAAGCTATTTCGGATTATATTAAAAGAGAAAGAAGATTTGGCAAGACTTCTGCCCAAGTTGCCTCAGAAGAAAAAGAATCCATAAACGATAGTTACATTCAAAAGGTGATAAATGCCTTCAAATCGAAGTAAGCTATTTTTAATTATTGCAATATTAGTTCTTTTACAATTAGGTTCTTATGGTCAGACAGAACCTAAAACCTATACGATTGCAGGTATTAGCGTTGAAGGTAATCGTTTTGCCGATGCACAAACCATTATTTCTCTCTCGGGCTTACAGGTTGGCGATCAAGTTACTATTCCAGGCGATAGCAAAATCCAGATTGCTTTGAAAAGTCTATGGTCAAGAAGGCAGTTTTCTGATGTAGAAATAAAAATAGATAAAATGACCGATATTGGCGTTTTCCTGAAAATCAATGTCAAAGAATTTCAAAGACTTAGCAGTATTGAAGTTGAAAATAACAAAGAAATAAAAACCGAAGAAATTGTTAAAGCTGTCGGAAAAAACCGCGGCGAAATTATTACACCTTATGATTTATATCTTATCCGACAAAAAATCAAAAAACGCTATGCAGAGGAAGATTTACTTTTTGCTGAAGTCCAAGCAGAATTAATTGAAACCGATACTGCCTATTTTTCGAGATTAATTTTAATCATTGACGAAGGTCTTGAATTTTATGTTCGCTCGGTTAGATTCGAAGGTAATTCAGCTTTTGATAATTCCGACCTACTCTCGGCTTTCGACAAAACCGGAACCAAAAAATGGTGGCAGTTCTGGAGATCCTCCAAATACAACAATAAAGATTATGAGAATGACAAGCAATTATTAATCAAATTCTATCAGAAAAACGGTTTCAAAGACATTGAAATACTGAAAGACACAGTCATATATGACCCTGCAAATAAGGCTGTTGATATTGTAGTTACTATTAGCGAGGGGAATAGGCTTTTCTTAAGGAATATAACACTCAGTGGAAATTTAACATATCCCTCTGAGCTTTTGCTAAGCAGGCTTGATTTTCAGACAGGCGATCCCTATGATATGGAAAAATTCTCAAAAAACCTTAATGGCAATGAAGACCAAACCGATCTTGCTTCTGTTTATCTGAATACAGGCTATTTGTTTGCACGCTTCGATGTTGAAGAATCACGAGTCAGCCTTGACTCAATTGATTTACACATCAGGGTTAATGAAGGTAACAGAGTTACTATCAGAAAAGTTGATATCGTTGGTAACACCAAAACAATGGATAAGGTTATCAGACGAGAACTTTATACAAGACCGGGTGATTTTTTCAACAGAGCTTCAATCATCAGGAGCGTAAAAGGTCTTGGACTACTTAATTATTTTAATCCCGAAGCATTGCGTCCTGATGTTAAATTGGTTGACAATACAAAAGTTGATATTGTATATAAAGTTGAAGAACGCTCTTCTGATACATTCAATGCCTCAATAGGTTTTGCTGGTTATTTTGGTCTGACAGGAGCAATAGGCTTTTCTTTTAATAACTTTTCTCTATCGGATCCGCTTCGAGGGGGTGCCGGACAGATGTTTAATTTCAATTGGGAATTCGGCCAGGCAAACCGATTTAATTCAATCTCTTTGAGTTTCTCTGAGCCTTGGCTTTTTGGGAAACCAACTTCTTTCGGGTTCAGTATTTACGACACAAGAATAAGCTATAACTATGACTTGCGAAGGACTGGAGTTGCTTTGAATATCGGAAGAAGGTTCCGCTGGCCCGATGACTTTTTCAGAGGCGATTGGTCTTTGAGAGTTCAAAGAAACGATGTTGGAACCGATGGGGCTTTATATTTCCGTCCAGGGCTTTCGACCGAAATCACAGTTGCACAAACTTTTTCAAGGATAAGCCTTGATAATTTATATTTTCCAACCGAAGGTTCAAGGTTTTCTTTCTCTACTGATTTTGCTATGGGCTCTCTTGGGTTGGGTAATACTGATTATTTTAAGAACCATCTGAAATTCGAAATCAATCAACCCCTTTTACAAATCAAGGATTATAACAGGTTTGTACTTCACCTTAGTTCACAATGGGGCTATGTTTTCGGCTTCAAATCAGACACAACAATTAGCCCGATAGAGCTCTACTATATGGGAGGCAATGGACTAAGCGGCTACGGCAACATTACTCCTTTGAGGGGTTATAGCGATAGAAGTATCGGTCCTGATTATGGAGGAAAAGTGATTGCCAAGCATACAGCCGAGCTAAGATTTGCTCTTTCGGTTGATCCTATGCCAATTTGGTTTTATGGCTTTATGGAAGCGGGAAATGTTTGGAACAACATTAAAGAAACAGACCCGTTTAATTTAAAGAGAGCAGCCGGTGTTGGTTTGCAAATTATGTTGAATCCGATTGGTCTTATTGGGTTTAGCTATGGATATGGTTTTGATAGAATTGACAAGACAGGGCAGCTGTCCGGCTGGCAATTTCTATTCCACCTTGGAACACAATAATTTTTCTAAATACAATATTTCTAATATATTTAAGTTAATTAGTGTTTTTAGTTTATAGAGATTTAATAAATTTTGGAGTAACTATGTTTAAATTAAAGGTTTTTATTATTATTTTATTTCTGATTTCAGCTAATTCTTCCTTATTTTCCCAAAAGACAGCTCAACCTGCTCAATTGAAAATCGGTGTTGTTGATACCAAGGTTATTATTGAATCAATGCCCGAAACACTTGAAGCAGAAAAACAGCTGAAAGATTTAGACAAAAAATACAGTGATTCATTAGTAGCAATGCAAAATGACTATATGTCGAAATTAGAAAAATATCAGAAAACAAGATCAATGATGCCCCCGGAACAACAGCAAAAAGAAGAGGAATCTATTGCTATGCTGCAAAATACAATACTTAAATTCAGAGAAGATAAGTTCAGAGAATTATCTGTTAAACGCGATGAATTGCTCGATCCCATCAGAAAAATAATCAGATTAGCAATTAAGCAAGTTGCAAACGATGAAGGTTTTTCTTTTGTTCTGGACAAAGGAAGTGAAACAGTTTTATATTCTGAAGATAAATTTGATATAACATTCAGAGTTCTGGATAAGATTAAAAGGGGCGGATCGAAATAATTTTTCATTTTAGTAGTTTTATCATTAATATCCGAAATAAATAAAGGCATCAAAAATGAAAAAAGCATCAATATCTCTTTTGATATTATTCTTAGTGTTGATTTCGACAAACCCTGTTTTTTCCCAAAAAATTGCATTCATTGCTTCTGATGTTATTCGGGACAAATTCCCCGAGGCAAAGTCTGCCGAGCAAAGGTTAAAATCCATCGTGGACGATTGGAAACGTGAGCTCGAAGCTATGGACAGACAAATCGAGGAATTAAAGTTGGATATAAGCAAAAACAGACTAATCTGGAGCGATGACGAAAAAGCATCGAAAAATAAAGAGTTAGAAGACCTGATTATGCAAAAACAAGTTTATGCTCGAAGCAAATTCGAACAAAACGGCGAATACGATCAAAGCGTTAAAATGCTTATGCAGCCTGTCGAAGATAAAATTTATGCCGCAGTTCAAACAGTTGCCGCTGATGATGGGTTCGATTTCGTCTTTGACCGTAGCGCCCAGCCTATTCCCTACTCAAACTATAAGTATGATTTAACTGTCAAAGTTTTAAGAAAACTTGGCGTTGATGTTAAAGCTATGGAAAAAGAATTACAGGAAAAAATTGATAAAGATCCGCGTAATCAGAAAAAAGATACAAAAACAGCTCCCGGAAAAAGGACAAGACCAAGAACAAGAACTGATGTTGATTCCAGAGAAGTCGAAAGAGAACCCGAGAAAAATCCCGGTAGTAACGAACCCAACGTTCAAAATCCTGAGGAAATTCCAAACCCTGAAATTAGAAAGTAAATAGGTCATAAGATGCCTTATAAAATTCAAAAAACTTGCTCGGAAATCGCTCAACTAATAGACGGAGAGTTAATAGGCGATGGAAATGCTATTATATCAGGCTTGAACAGAATTGAATTTGCAGGTAGAGGTGATCTTACTTTCTATAATGACATAAAGTTCGCTGAGTTTTTTAATAATTCAAATGCATCTTGTATCATTATTCCGGACAAATTATTCAATGAACTCGAAACAAACCCGAACACAGTTTATATAAAGGTTGATAATCCTTACAAAAAATTTATAGCAATTTTGAACAAAATAAGCGAAGAAAATCAGTCTGTTAATTATGGCATTCATCCTACAGCTATAATTGACAGCTCTGCTGAAATTAGCGAAAAATCCTATATCGGACCCTACTGCGTTATTGGTAAAAATTCCAAAATTTCGGCTAATGTTGTTTTGCACTCCAATGTTTGTATTTATGACGATGTCATTATTGATGAAGGAACTTTTATACATTCGGGCGTTATATTATGCAACGAAACAAAAATCGGCAAGAATTGCATAATTCAGCCAGGAGCTGTCATTGGTGCTGATGGCTTTGGATTTATTGAAAATCCCGATGGTTCTTATACAAAAATACCTCAGCTCGGTAATGTAATTATCGCCGATAACGTCGAAATTGGTGCTAACGCAACTATTGACAGAGCTATCGTCGGTTCAACAATCATTGGAAATGGAGTAAAGATTGACAATTTAGTCCATATTGCCCACAATGCCGAAATCGGAGAAAATACCGCTATGGCTGCTCAGGTTGGTATCTCGGGTAGCACAAAAATCGGCAAAAGAAATAGGTTCGGCGGTCAGGTTGGAATTGCCGGTCATTTGCACACTGTTGATGATGTTTCTATTCAAGCACAATCCGGTGTAGCAAAGTCAGTTTTAAAACCAGGAATATATTTCGGATCTCCAGTCAAGGAAAGAATCAAAGCCTTCAGAATAGAAGCTGCATTGCACCAATTGCCCGAATTCATTTCTGAGTTTAGGACTCTTTTAAGAAAATTAAATCAAATCCCCGGCTTCAAGGACTAAACGCAATCTCCTATTATTACCTGAAAAGGTCTTAAGTTTAATATTAGTTTATTGTCTTTTGTTTTATATTTTGTGCCATCAAGTAAATCATCAATTTTTTTGATGTCCCTGAGTTCAAAAGTAATATTAGCTTTGTGTATGCTACTCAAATTAGAAATTACCAACAACTTAGCTGATTCAATTATCCTTAAATAAGAAATGACGTCAGGGTCAGAGCATTTTGGATGAATTAATGTTTTTGGTGAGTAATTATCCTTGAAATTGCCGAAATACTTACTTCTTATTTCACTGATTTTTCTGATAAAATCAATTACATTCTTTTCGTTTGTCCAATTTAATACTAAATTAGAAAACAGCGGTAATTTCTCAGGAGGATATTTCTGCTGGTCTTCAATTGTAAATCCCAAGCCCGTGTTAACAGGATTTTTTTCGCATAATTCAAATCCCGAATGAATAAATAACAGTCCCGGTAAAAAACTGTTAACAGCCCATGCTAATTTAGAAAACTCTTCAGCCCCTTTTCTCGAAGCTGCCCTCGGTGTGTTGTGGCTTTCAGGTGTAAGGAAAAATGGTATAGGACTTCCTTCGCCGGACATCTGATAAATTAGTGAATTCATTTTTTGAGGTGAATGCTGGTCGAAAGGAAGAAATCCAAGCGAAGCATTATAACCGTCCTCAACAGATTTCTTACTAAGGACAAAATTCTCTTCCCAGAAAACAAAATTTTTATTATTTTTCCTTGCTTTATTGATAATTTCGGCTCTTAATTCAGAGGGCAGGGCGTGTCCCATATCAATCATAACCCCGTCAATTCCAAAATTATTTTGATAAAATGGGATTATTTCAGTTATGCTCTTCCAAAGATCCTTTACAATGTTTTCATGCTTTGCCAATTTAGCGTCATACATTCTAACGGTGTTATAAGCTATATAATTAAAATCCTTGTGGTCATAAAGTTTCAAGTAAGTTACATCACTCCAGACAGGTTGAACATCATTGGGGGGCCAGTCAGCAAAAGCACCCGGCACCTTGACTATTTCACCGCTTTTGATTCTCCCTCTCAGTTTTTCATTATCATAGAAAGTGGTCTCGGGCGATTCGGTGAACATGTTTCTATAAACATTGCTCGGGGGAATAAGGTCATCAAAATCTTTATTCTCAACTTTGGCTTTTATCGTCTCTAAATCAGAGTCAGAAAAAATTGGAGGACCGTAGGAAGTTTCATCATCAGGTTTAATTCTGTTAGGGATTGATTCTTTGATCCAATAAAACCATTTAGGATTATCTTTTGCTAAATCACTGTCAATACTTGCGGTCCTGAATACGAATTCTGTTATAACTTTCATCCCTAAATGATGTGCAGCTTCAACAAAGGCTGCAAATTCCTCTTCAACCGACATTTCGAGCATAGGTTCAAATAAATTACTGTCCAACTTATAAGGATTTTTTATTGCATAAGGCGAGCCTAAACTCCCTTTCTTGCCATCAATCCCTATTGATGTAATTGGCAACATATAAACAGTATTGCAGCCAAGCGAAAAAATATAAGGAAGTAAAGCAATAGATTTAAGGAAGGTGCCGGTTTCCCTCCAGCCGCTTTTCCCAATAGGAACATTTATTTTGCCATCATTATCATGATCAAAGGCTGTGGTTAGCCTCGTAAGCATATTATATATGACAGCCTCTCCTGACCAATTGCCGCTTAAATTGAATTTTTTCTCACTTAATTTTCTTATTTTAGTGATAGAGTCCAGGAAAAATTCAGCAGGATTAATATTAACTTTCAAAATGTTTTGGCTTTTATTCGGTTCCAACCATACTTCAGGAATAAAATAATCATAATTAAATACTCTGTTTTTTAAGATATCCAGAAGTTTGGATTCCAATTTATCTAAATTATTAGTACTCATTTCAAAACTACTAAAACAAAATTTAAATTAAAGAATAAATAACCAATTTATTATAATTGATGTTTTTTTAATTTCAGAAAATGAAAATGTTCAATAAAAAAGAATATTTGAATTAAATTAGAATTTTGTCATTTTGAACCAAATAGAATTTCGGTTTATTCCTTGGCAAAAATAAGATGTCGGTTTGAATATTATTATTATTGAACCAAATTTTTCTCAACAAAAAAGCATATATATCGTTTCAGTAGTATTTTAAAATAAAATACTCTAAAATGCCTAATATAATTGAGCTAATAAATATACATAAATCATATAAAGAGGGTCTTTCGGTCTATGACGTTTTGAAAGGAATAAACATTAACCTTACTCAGGGCGAGATAGTAATTTTGCTTGGTAAGAGCGGTTCAGGAAAATCTACTCTTTTAAATCTTATAAGCGGTATAGACCTTCCCGATAAAGGGGATATTATTGTTGATAATCTGAACATAACAAAGCTATCAGAACAAAACAGGACTTTATTCCGCAGGAAAAAGATTGGCTTTATATTTCAATTTTTCAATTTAATTCCAACTCTGACAGTCGAAGAGAATTTACTTCTTCCTTACGAATTAAATTATAAAAATACAAATGGATTCAATAAAAAGGCAAAGGAATTGCTTGATGAAGTTGGCATGCTCAGCAGGTTGAAAAGTTATCCCGATATACTTTCAGGTGGCGAGCAGCAAAGAATTGCAATCGCAAGAGCCTTGATTCATAATCCTGACATAATACTTGCTGATGAACCTACTGGAAATCTTGATTATGAAAACGGCAAGGCAGTTATTAATTTATTGGATAACCTTGTTAGAAAAAATAACAGAACGTTGATCATGGCAACTCACAGTCAGGAAGTAATAGGTATTGCTGACAGAATTCTACAGATCAAAGACGGCTCAATCCAACCACTAAACACTAATCAATAGTAATGAAACAGCACGAAAAATCGAGCTTGAGATATCTTTTGAAGCATCCTGTTCAATTAATCCTTTCGATTATTGGCGTTGCAATTGGTGTTGCTGTAGTTATTTCGATTGACATTTCGAGTAATAGTGCAATGAAGGCTTTTGAACTATCAATGGACGGAATAACTGGCAAAACAACGCATATAATCTATGGATCACCTGCCGGAATACCAGACTCAATTTTCTTCTTTCTTAAGCTTAATAAAAAACTTAATAAAATTGCCCCGATTGTTGAGAAAAATATTATTACTCAAACAAATCCTCCATTTACGTTGAATTTGCTCGGAGTGGATATTTTTGCGGAAAAAGATTTTCGGGATTTTATTGAAAATGCTGATATTTCGGCAGGAGAGATTTATGGCAAACTTCTATCTGTTTCAAATTCAGTACTCGTTTCTCATTCTTTTTCGGAGCAAACAGGTAAATCAATTGATGATACACTAAAAGTCAAGCATGGCGGCAAATATTACATTTTAAATGTCGTCGGCATTTTGAAGGACAGGAATAATCCAAAAAAATATGAATCTCTTGCAATAACAGACATTTCAACAGCAAAGCAAATTTTTTTGATGGATTCCCTTTTATCAAGAATTGACCTTATAATTGATGAAAAATCAAAGTATGATGAAAATCAAATTGCCAAAATTTTGCCAGAAAATGTTCAACTGACAAGGTCAGAAACAAGAACCAAAATATCCACTCAGATGATTTCTGCTTTCAATCTTAACTTGACTGCAATGAGCCTCTTAGCTCTGATTGTTGGGATGTTTCTTATCTATAATACAATGACTTTTTCGGTTGTTCAACGAAGAAGACATATTGGATTATTGAGGTCATTGGGCATAACAAGAAGAGAAATCTTTACGACTGTATTGCTGGAATCTTTAGCTATCGGATTGATAGGAACAATTATTGGGATATTTCTGGGTATTCTGCTGGGTAATTATCTTCTTGGATTAGTAACCCAATCAATTAACGACCTCTACTTTGTAATAACGGTCAGGGAAATTTATATTTCGCAGGAAACAATTCTGAAAACTGTCATAATAGGAATATTAGCAACAGTTATCTCGGCACTCAAACCTGCTTATGAATCAACCAAAACCCCGCCGAGGCTTGTTGTTCTTCGTTCTTTTGCCGAAAGCAAATACAAACGCAGAAGGTTTGCAATGATACTTTATGGGTTGGGTTCAATAAGTCTTTCAATTTTAATTTTTGCAGTGTCAGGAAAAAATGTTTTATTTAGCTTTATCGGTGTTCTCCCCCTGATGATTGGATTTACTTTTTTCACGCCGGCTTTTGTTATTTTTTTTAGTAACATCATAAAACCATTTTCTAAAAAAGCTTTCGGAGCTATTGGAGCAATGGCAGCAAAAGGTTTGGCAAATTCACTAAGCCGAATAGGAATTGCAATTTCCGCTTTGGCAATCTCGCTTGCTGCAGCAATTGGAGTGGGAACAATGGTCAACAGTTTCAGGATTACAGTAGTCAATTGGCTCGAAACAAGGCTTCAAAAAGACATATATATATCAGTACCAACCTTGATATCAAGGTTTAATGATGCTACTATACCAGAAGGTCTCGATACTTTGCTCACAAAATTACCAGAAATCAAAAATATAACTTTATACCGGGAATTGAGAATCACCGAAGGTAATAATATGATTCACCTTATAGGGAGCAGTTTCCCCGAGGACCCCTCCACTATGTATGTTTTCAAAGAAGGTAACCCAAATGATATCTGGCAAAAGTTGAAGCAGGGCGAGGTTATGGTTACCGAGCCATATTCTTACAGAACTAACAAAGGCGTCGGAGATTCTGTGGAAATTCTTACCGACAGAGGATTAAAGAAATTCAGAATCGCTGGTGTTCACTATGATTATGGATCAGATATTGGCTTAATTTTTATGGAAATCGAAACTTATCGTAAATTCTGGGATGACAGAAAGCTTTCTGGCATAGGTCTTTTTCTAAAAAAAGATTACGATGTTCAGGAAACTATCAACAAAATTCGTAACCTGATGGGAACAGACCAGGAAATAATAATCAGATCGAACAAAGACCTTCTCAATTCATCAATTGAGGTCTTCGATAGAACATTCATAGTAACAAATGTTTTGCAAATTCTCGCCATTGTCGTGGCTTTTATCGGAGTATTGTCTGCCCTAATGTCTCTTCAACTTGAAAGAACTAAGGAAATTGCTATATATCGAGCTAATGGTATGACTCCAGGAGATATCTGGAAATATCTAAATTTGCAAACAGGGATTATGGGATTTATTGCAGGTATTTTGTCCATTCCCCTTGGAAATATTTTAGCTTTGGTTCTCATTTATGTTATAAATAAAAGATCTTTTGGTTGGACTTTGCAGTTTAGTATTATTCCAGAGCTATTGATTGAGGCAGTAATAGTTGGTGTAATATCAGCAATTCTTGCTACGATTTATCCTGCTTATAAAATGTCCCGAATTTCCCCGTCTTTAGCGCTTAGGGAGGAATGAAAAATGCTTCGTATTATTATAATTATCTTGTCTTTAACTTTGCTTTCAATCGTTATTTTGTATTATAATATTGAAAAAAAACAGAGTCATAAGAAAAGCAGTTACATAGAAATTTCTTCCATTCTTTCCGGAGAAAACGACACAATCTTCAAAAAAGCAATTGAAAAGAGAGTTTTTCAATTTCCTGATGATTTCTATCCTAAGACTGACTTCCGAAACGAATGGTGGTATTTTACTGGAAATCTCGAAAGTATTGATGGCAGCAAATATGGTTATCAATTCACAATATTCAGAAATTCAATTTCTAAAGCCAATTCAAGCAATAACAAGTGGAATAGTAAAGACATATATATGTTGCATTTTGCTATTACAGATATCAAGCAAAATAAATTCTACTCATTTGAAAAAATTTCAAGAGCTTTGTATCCTTTGGCTTCGTTCGACTCTGCTTTGAACAAAATTAATTTAGAAAATTCATATTTTATTTTTAATTACAACCCAAAAACAAGACTAACCGATTTTGTGATTTACGCTCTGGCTAACGATATTGAAATGTCTCTTTCGCTCGAAAGCCAAAAACCAATAGTTTTGCAGGGAGAACAAGGTTTAAGCCAAAAGAGCAGCACAAAAGGAAATGCCTCTTATTATTTTTCTATTACTAAACTAAAAACAACAGGAAAAATTAAAATTAACAATAAAGATTTTGAA
>CALHRB010000389.1 GCA_938038165.1 Candidatus Kapaibacterium sp.
TCAGCATTTCCATCAATCAGAACTGTGCAGGATCTGCAAACCCCAATCCCACAACCGAATTTTGTTCCCGTCAATCCTAAAATATCCCGAAGAACCCACAGCAAGGGGATATCAGGGTCAACATCAATATCATAATTTTTATTGTTAATATTGAGAATCATTAGTTCCCCTCAAATTATTTAAATGCAGTAATCTCTATCTCAAGAAAACATCCTAATGGCAAATTTCCGCAGGGGACGATTGCACGTGCTGGCTTATGCTCACCAAAAAATTCACTGTAAACGTTATTGACTTCTCCCCTTAACTCGATGTCGGTCAAATATATCCTTGCCTGAAGAACCTGATTCTTGTTGCTTCCTGCTTCATTGAGAATTGTGTTAATATTATCAAGAACTTGTCTTGTTTGTTCTGCAATGCCTTTTGGTATTTCATTTGTCTGTGGGTTAATCGGAAGTTGCCCTGCCAGAAAAAGCAAGCCGTTATGCTCAACGCAATGAGAATAATGACCTAAAACTTTTGGAAATTTTTCGCTTGAATAAGTTTTCATTATGATTATCTATTCATTTTTAAACAAATTGACCTATTCAAATATAAAAAGATATTACTGATTTAAAAAATAAACTGACTGTTAATTTTAATTATTAATTATGATTTTATTAAGTTCGAACTTTCAATAAAAAATTCGTATTTTTATTTCTTATCAAAAAACAATAATTGGTAAATAAATGAAAGCTAAGTTCTTATTAGTAATAACTTTAATTATGTTAGTTCCTAATCTAATATTCTCGCAGAATATCATTGGGAAATGGACAGGCGAAATCAATGTGCTTAATCAGAAATTAGGTATTGTTGTAAATTTTAATATTGGGAATGATACACTCAAAGGTAAAATTGACATACCTCAACAAATGGCTTATGGTTTGGAACTGACAAATATCAGGGTTGATAGCGAGAATGTTAATTTTGAGCTTGTTGCCGGTCCGGGTAATATAGCTTTTTTCGAAGGTGAATATTTCCTGAATGATAACGGAATACCAAAGATTGAAGGAAAATTCCTCCAAATGGGTATTGTTGGCACATTTTTTTTGGACCTGGTAAAGGATGAAATAAAAAATGATGAAACAAAATCTGTTCAGAAATTCAAAGATTTTGAAGTTAAGATTTTATCGGGAGTGGACACTCTTGCTGGAACCCTATCAATACCTAACGAAGACAAGAATAAAAAGTTTAAATGTGTCATCTTAATTACTGGAAGCGGTCCTCAGGACAGGGACGAAAATGTATTTGGTTTTAAAATCTTTAAGGAAATTGCTACACATCTGGCAAACTCAGGTATTGCTGTCCTTCGTTGTGATGACCGTGGCGTCGGTCAATCAACAAATTCTCTCGGAGATAAAATTAATACTTATGATTTTGCCAACGATGTCGAATCTTGCATAAATTTCTTAAAAAAACATTCTTCAATCGATTCAAAAAAAATTGGCCTTCTCGGTCATAGCGAGGGTGGAATAATCGCTTCTATCGTAGCTTCGAGGAACAAAGATGTGGCTTTTGCAATTTTTATGGCGGGAACATCTATAAAAGGGGATTCTTTGCTTATTTCTCAATTATACGAAATAACCAAAGCTTCGGGTGCATCCGATGAAGACATTCAGGAAGCTCTTCGCTGGCAGAAAAACACTTTGAATGCAATCAGGAGTAATTCCGGCTGGGAAGAACTCCGTGAGGAAATGTTTGTTATGTCAAAAAAACAAATTGATACTCTTCCAGATGAACAGAAAAAAATGTTCCCTGATTCGTTGATTTATCAAAGGATTGATATGTTAATTTCTCAATCGAGAACCGAATGGATGAGAAAATTTATAGACATTGACCCATCGGTATATATTGAGAAGATTTCCTGCCCTGTGCTTGCTTTGTTTGGTGAACTCGATACTCAGGTTCCGCCAAATTCAAACGAAGTTCCGATGAGAAAAGCTCTCGAAAAATCTAAAACAAAATATGAGATAAAAACATTTAAAAAAGCAAATCATCTATTTCAAGAGGCTCAAACCGGCAGTCCAAATGAATATTTTATGCTCGAAAAAAAATTCATTCCGGACTTCCTCGATTTTATTTCTGAATGGATTTTAAAAATTTAGAATTTTGAATAATGAATATTATCGTTTCCATTGGGGATTGCAACGGCATAGGACTTGAAACTTTTTACAAAGCCATTTTAAAATTAAACCTCTACAAGGATTTAAATAGTCAGATAGACCTGACTTTAGCCGGAAATAAAAAAACAATTACCGAGTATTTCAAAAAGCTAAATTTCGATATCAAGGAAACAAGAGATGGTATAATAATTGAAGATAAAGAGATTAATGTTATTAATATAGCATCTTTCTCTCAAGTTGAATTTGGAAAAATGACCAATGATTCAGCAAAGCTGACAATAGAATCACTTGATTATTCATTGCAAGCAGTTCTTGACAAACATTTTGACGCAATTGTTACTCTGCCAATTAATAAATCTGCATTGAAAAGAATTGGATGGAAATATCCGGGTCATACCGAGTTTTTAGCCGAAAAAAGCCGCTCTAAGTCTTATATGATGATATTGATGACAAGAAAACTTCGAATAGCTCTTGTTACAACTCACATACCACTTTCTGAGGTATCAGGAAAAATTAATCAGAGATTAATCGAAAATAAAGCTAATATTTTTTATAACACACTGAGGCAGGATTTTGCCATCAAAAAGCCCAGGATTGCCATTCTTGGATTGAACCCGCACGCTGGCGAGAATGGAGCTATCGGAAAAGAAGAAACAGCAATTATTATACCCGCATTGGAAAAACTCAACAACGAAGTAACAAATTTTTACGGACCTTTTCCAGCTGACGGTTTTTTTGCCCATAATGATTACAAAAATTTCGATGGAATATTGGCAATGTATCACGATCAGGGTTTAATTCCACTAAAGATTTTAGCCCGAAATAAAGGAGTTAATTTCACAGCTAATTTACCGATTGTAAGAACTTCACCGGATCACGGAACAGCTTTTCAGATCGCTGGACAGGGAATAGCAAACGAGGACAGCACTTTCGAAGCTATTAGAATGGCATATTTAATTTCCAAAACAAGAAAAAAAGTTTATGGTATATAAATTCTTTTTCGGATAAATTTATTTCTTCCGATTCTGATTTCACCGATATAATCACCGGGAGGCATTAATCTTCCAGCGTCATCCCGAACATTCCATGTGAAAGTGTACTTACCAGGTAGCTGATTACCACTAAAAATTGTTGCAACAACACGAGCCTGAACAGAATAAATAACAACTTCTACCTCGGTATAAGTATCCAAATCATAAGACAGAACCGGCGAAACATCTTCAACCAGACCGAGCAGTTTGCCAATGTCGGAAAGGTTAGCTTTGAACCCAAAAGGCTGACTTGTGCGAATATATGGTACATTAGTAGAAAGTTTTTGATTCAATTCATAAAGCACAAATTCGTTTGGGGATGGAATGAAATACTCAGAAGGAAGATCAAGATTTTTTCGTGCAATATCCATCGGTGTTCCTTTACTTACTTCTCCCATAAGCCTGATATCGCTTTCAAATCTTTTTAAATCGAGAGAGAACCTTGTTGACGAAGGAATCCTTGTTCTCAATGCACGAAAATAAGCACTATCCTGCTCTGAAGTGGTTTTAAAATAAATCTCACCGGGTAGAATAATAATCGGCTGAGAGGTATCTGAATCAATTTCAAGAAGACTTCTTGCTCCAACCCTATCCTGTCCATTAGTAGTAATTGCAAAAAAAATAAAAAAAACGAAAACCATCCACAATATGTTATTCTTAAATAGTTGAATAATTCAATCCATCAATAATAATTCAATAAAGTTATACTTAAAAGTAGTATAAAAACAAATATAAATAAATTATTGTTGAATTTTAAAATTTAAAAATGAAATCATTTTTTTATCTCATACCTTTATTCACTAAAAAAAAATTACAGTCTAAAAAAATTTTATAATATATTTGTAACTGCTAAAAAATAAATAGAAAATTCAGATCCAGTTTTTTTAAATATTTAATGAATAAGAGTTTTTGTTATATCATTATATTATCAATATTGACTTTTCTCAACGCATATTCTCAGTCGAACAATTCAAAAACTGAATTAATCCCATCGCCTTATGACAAATCGCTTGCTGAAATCGGTAGGGTTGTTTATATTGGAAACAAGTCATTCACAGATGAAGAATTGAACAAAATAAACAATTTGAGAGCAAGCGACAGAAACGTTTTTCACAGAATATTTCAATATTACCTAAATGAAATCAAACAAAACAGAGCAACTCCACCTCCTCTTATTGATGCTTTCAAGATGTCAATCAACACTATGGTCAATGAGCTTAGATTTTATGAACCAATAAGAGTAAAAGATGAAATTGATAAAATAAAAAACTTCTACGAACAAAAAGGTTTTCATAATGCTTCGGTGAGTTATACGATTGAACCCGACAAAAAAAAAGGTATAAATATTATTAAAGTGTTAATAGAAGAAAACGAACGATGGACTGTTAGTAACATTAATTATATTGGACTAGACACCCTGCCTGATGATATCAAAGACAGAATCAACAAATTGAAACTGATTAAGGTTAATGATTTTTTTGATGAAGTTATTTTAACTCAGGAAATTGTTCTGATTCAAAGATTTTTACTCGACAACGGGTATTTTTATACAAAATTCGATATTCCTCTGGTTACAATTGATACTCTAAAAAAACAAGATAGCATAACAATTTCTTTTCATCCCGGAAATAGACAGAGATTTGGCGAAATTTATCTTGTTGATAAAAAAAACGGGCAACAGGCTGTTGGATATAATATGAAAATAGCTCAACTTGAAATAAAAAAAGGTAACTGGTATAGTTTGAGCAAAATCAACAGAAGCCTGTCAAATTTACTTTTACTGGGTACATTTGACTTTGTCTCGATTGACACCTCAACAGCAATATTTCCTAAAACTGATACAACAATACCTTTCAAGGTTGAGTTACAATACCGCAAGCAACAGGAATATGGTATTGGTATATTCTCAAATCGAACTGTGATAGATAACTATCTAAATGGAGGAATTGAGGCTTCTTATATCCACAGGAACATTTTTGGCTCAGCTCAAGTGCTTAATCCTTATGCAAGATTTGTGATTCAAAATATGAGCGAAGCTCTTTACGACAGAAGTAAAGCCCTCTTTGAGTTCCAGCTTGGAATAAATTTTGCTCAACCTCTTTTATGGATAATAGATGTTTCGAGGATAGGACTAACAGTTCAACCGCTTTATTCAGTCAGAACAGTTTATAATCAATTAAGAATTAATACTTTTTCTTTACCAATCAAATTTCCAGTCAGTCAACCCAAATTTACTTACATTCATAATTTTTCAATTGATTTCAACTTCGAGCGGGAGCTACCATTGAATTTTTCTGAAGCAAAGAAAAAGATGCTTGAATCGGCAAGAACCACTGAGGATAGCGTCAGAGTTGAAGAAATTTCAAATATTTATGGAAACCTTGATGAATTTGTAAACAGTAAAAATCCCATCTTCACTTCTACTTCTTTTGGTATATCTCTTATAAGCGACACACGAAACAATCCTTTTTCTCCGAGCAATGGACATTTTGCTATTTATTCATTTGAACTTCCCTTTTCGGCTTTTACTGGCACTAACAGCATATTAGGAAATAACAAATTTCTGAGATTTCAGCTTGCGAATTATTGGTTCTGGGGACTGAACAATAATTTGGTTTTAGCTTTAAAACAAAGAGAAGGGTTTATTTATTGGTGGAACAAAGCCGAGTCGTTCATACCTTTTGAAAAGCAATTTTTTGCTGGCGGAGCAAATAGCGTTCGTGGATGGCCCTCTCGCAGATTGAGATACTCAAAAAGGGAGCTTAATCTAACTGGTTCTGCCTATGATTATGCAGTAAACTTTGTCGGAAATAGCATTCTTATCGAAGGAAGTCTCGAATTTAGATATAGGTTCTCATCAACCGGCTCAGGTGTTATTGCAGAGCAAATAGCCAATTTAGGTATTACGGGATTTTTGGATTGGGGCAATGCCTTCAACTGGCTTCTGCTCGATGATAACACAAAAGACTATATAGATAAATACAATTGGTGGGAATTCGGAACGGGTCTGGCTTTGGCTCTTGGTTTGGGTCTAAGGTATGAAACCCCTGTCGGACCGTTCAGAATTGATTTTGCTTGGCCACTTTACGACCCGAACGGCAAAGGCAACGAAAAACTAATTTTCAACAGGCGTCAAGGTCTTTCGGCTTTTACTTTTCACGTTGGTTTAGGACACTCTTTCTGATTTACTGAAACATTTTTAACTTATTCTCGTAATTAAAATTTAATATCTATTTTTTGGAGATTAAAATGATAAAAGTGATGGTATCCATAATAGTTTTCTGCTTCTTCTTTCTAACACAATTTTCTTATTCTTTTCAAAGCGAAGGAACAAAAACAGACTCCTCTGACTCTGGTTTTTTTTCGGAATGGTCTGAGTGGTATGGGTTAAGAACATTATCTAAAGCTGAAAAATCTCCCTCTATTGATTTTTATTGGGGGACATTGCAACCTTCTTTTAAAATCCAGAATTATCAGGATAGATTTAGTAAAATTGGGAACCTCTCGCTTAATATTGGTTATTCCAGATTAACTACTAAAGCCTTTGTTTTCAAATATTCAAACGAAAGTGTTCTTTTTCAAGG
>CALHRB010000390.1 GCA_938038165.1 Candidatus Kapaibacterium sp.
AAAAAAGGTGTTTTATATTTATGAGCGTAAGAGTAAGATTTGCACCTTCGCCAACAGGCTATTTGCATGTAGGAGGACTAAGAACGGCGCTTTATAATTATCTTTTTGCTAAAAATCAGAACGGCAAATTTATATTAAGAATTGAAGACACTGACAGAACCAGATTGGTTGAGAATTCCACCCAGGGACTAATTGAAATATTAAACTGGGCGGGAATTAAATATGACGAAGGACCGGTTGTTGGTGGGGAATATGGTCCCTATGTTCAATCAGAGCGTCTGGATATTTACAATAATCATATAAAAATTCTAATTAATAGTGGGCATGCCTACTATGCCTTTGACACTCCCGAAGAAATTGAACAAATGAGGAAAATGTTACAGGCTAAAGGTTTAAATCCTAAATACGACCGTAGGACTATGAAAAATCAGCTGACTCTTTCCGAAGATGAAGTCCAAAGAAGGGTCAGTTCGGGAGAACCATATGTTGTAAGGCTTTTGGTTCCAGATGATCATAAAATAATTTTTACTGATATCATCAGGGGGGAGGTTATAGTTGATTCTTCCGAAATTGATGATCAGGTGCTTTTAAAATCTGATGGTTATCCAACATATCATCTGGCAAATGTTGTTGATGATTATTCAATGAAAATTACTCATGTTATCAGAGGTGAAGAATGGCTTCCGTCCACACCAAAGCATATTCTGTTATATCAGGCTTTAGGTTGGGAACTGCCAAAGTTTGCCCATCTTCCGTTGCTTTTGAATAAAGACAGAACTAAGCTAAGCAAAAGGCAGGGTGATGTTGCTGTCGAAGATTACAGAAAAAAGGGATATTTCAAAGAGGCAATCGTTAATTTTGTTGCACTGCTGGGTTGGAATCCTTCAAGTGACAGGGAGATTTATGACATCCAAGAATTAATTGATAGTTTTAAACTCGAAAAGGTGAACAAAGGGGGAGCCGTTTTTGACATTGAAAAGCTCAATTGGATGAATTTCCAATATCTTATGAAAAAAGACACAAAAGAACTTGCTATTCAGTTTAAGACTATTCTTATTGATAAAGGTTATCCTGAATTCAGTAATGATTATTTAGAAAAAGTCATTAAAACTCATAGAGAAAGAGTTACCTTTTTACATCAAATTCTTGATTTTTGTCCCTATATGTTCCAAAAACCCGAAAAATTTGATAAGGAATATTTCGAAAAATACTGGAAAGATTATTCTCTCGAAATTTTAAAAGAACTTCAAATTAAGTATTCAAAAATGGATGACTTTGTTCACGATAATTTGCACAAAGTAACTCTCGAAACGGCATCGGAAAAAGGTCTGAAGCTGAAAGACATTATTCATCCGTTACGGCTCGTCATCACTGGTAGATCAGCTGGTGCTGGGATGTTCGAAACTATGGAAATACTTGGCAAAAATGAATGTTTAACAAGAATTCAACATTTTATCGAAAGCTATGAAAAAAATAAATTGGTTTTTTAAATTAGGTCTTCTTTTTATATTCATTAACCTAATCTCTTGCAAAACTTCTGATTATGCTGAATGCACTAAAGCCTACCAAAAAGCGCTAGTTATCAGATGGGGCGAAATTTTCAATAATGAGAATAAAAAAATTGGATACGAAATTAATAGCAAAGCTGAGTTATTCAAATATGAAAACATTAATAATAAACTAACAAGCTACTCAAAAATTGGTAATGCAAATCAGGATAGTTATTGTACAATATTATCTATGATAACAAAAACCATACTAAAAACGCAAATTGTTAATGAAATAGGTGATACACTCAGATATATTGAATATGTTAATTCAGAGAAAAGTTCAAATTTATATATGAAATGGCATCCACGATTTAATACTAAAAACAGCAGAGGGTTTCAGGAAATTTATGACAGTTTAAATGTTTTAAGATTAACCCTTGAATAATATCATTATAACTTGTTAATTAATAACAAAATATAATTCATTTTCGGAAAAATCCAAAAATTTCTTAATTTTACGTATGCTTAATTTTGCTCAAACGGATAACTTGTTAGTACTCATCGCTGATGATGATTTGGATTTTTGCACAACTATGGCAGATATTGTGCAATCATTCAACTATCAAACACATACTATTCAAAAACCAGACGAAGCACTTTTTTATATCGAAAAGAACTCTCGCCGTGTCGGTCTTGTCCTGCTCGATATTGAGTTTGGTCCAAATGCAACTTTGAACGGTATCGATGTTCTGGAAAATCTTAGAAGAAGCTATCCTGCAATTCCTGTTATAATGGTAACCGGAAAGGGAACAATCGAAACTGCCGTCAAGGCAACAAAACTTGGGGCTATAAACTTTATCGAAAAGAGCATACTAAGCAAGGAAAAAATCAGTGAAGTGCTATCGAGCGCTATGAGTAGGCTTGACCCAAGAACAGAAGCTAAAGAAATTGAAAAATTTCTTCTTGCAAATGATATCGTTGGAAAGACAAAAGTAATGATCGAACTAGGTGATTCGATTATCAGATTTGGCAGGACTGATTTGAATGTTCTTATTTCAGGGGAAACTGGCACTGGGAAGAAATTGGTTGCCAAAGCTATACATAACATAAGCAGACGGGCTAAATATCCATTCGTAACAGTTGATATACCGAATATCCCAAAAGAGCTTTTCCAAAGTGAGCTTTTCGGTCATAACAAAGGTTCCTTCTCTGGGGCAACCGAGACTAAAAAAGGTCTTTTCCAATCTGCCCACAAGGGAACTTTGTTTCTTGACGAAATTGGGGATCTGAGCCTTGAGCTTCAGTCCAACTTATTCATCCCAATCGAAGAAAAAATGATCCGTAAGGTTGGTTCAATCGAAACCGAAGAGCTGGACGTAAGATTTATATCTGCCACCGACAAGGACTTGCTTTTTGCAATGAAGGAATCAAAATTCAGGGAGCAACTTTATCACCGTTTAAGGGAGTGCGAAATCAGAATTCCTCCATTAAGAGAAAGGGCAGAAGATATTCCACCCATTATTGATATGATAGTTTCCAAGCATAACAAAGATTATATTGATAAAAAGTTTTTCTCTCCTTCTTCAATACAGTATATGCAGGAATTAGAGTGGAGAGGAAATGTAAGGGAATTGATTAGTGTCGTAAAAGTTGCCTTGCAAACTGTGCAACGGGAACAAATCGAGGTTACAGATTTGAACAAGATAATAAATTTATCAAAACCTCATTCCCCCGACGAACCACAGAGTGAAGTATCAATTTCTTACGGAAAAACCTTGAAAGAAGACTTAGCCGAAGTTGATAAGAAAAAAATTGAGGCGACTCTCGAACGTTGCGATGGAAACGTTAGTAAAGCTGCTGCAATGCTCGGTATCAGTCGGGAAACTCTTCACAACAAAGTCAGGAAATATGGTATTAATACCCAATTGTACAGAACAAAGAAATTATAAAAAAAAGGCTGTCTATATGGGCAGCCTTTTTTTTTTATTATATTGGAGTGAGTAAAATTATTCCATTTCGAGAGTAGCTCGATGCTGGCGTCTTGCGGCTTTCAATCTTGAAAGTCTCTTTTCGACAGATGGCTTTGTAAAAGCAGTTCTTTTTTTAAATTCTCTTAAGATACCACTTCTTTCATATTTTTTCTTAAATCTTCTTAAAG
>CALHRB010000391.1 GCA_938038165.1 Candidatus Kapaibacterium sp.
CTGGTTTTGTGAAAATGATTTCGAAGTTGTCATCGAAACAAACGGACATCAGTCAATTGCCGGTATTGATACAAGGGCAAATTTTGTTATGGATATTAAATGTCCGGGCTCAAAAATGGAAAAATTCAATAATTACGATAACTTTAAGTATTTGAAAAAAAAAGACGAAGTGAAGTTTGTTATTCTTAATCGTGAGGATTTCGATTTTGCTGTTCAAACTATTAGAAAATTTGAATTAAGCAAAATTGTTGACAATATTTTGTTTTCACCCGTCTTTGGAGTTCTCGAGCCTGTAACACTCGCAGAGTGGATATTAACAGAAAAAATGAATGTCAGACTCCAATTACAAATACATAAATTCATCTGGCACCCGGGAAAAAGGGGAGTATAGATCTTTTACCATTTTTTTTGCAGATTACGGTTCCCCTGCGGGACTAAAAGTTTTCTAACGTCCTTTTGAACTTTTTTTTCGTCATTTCTTATGGCGTTCAGCATTCGCTGGGCGTCTTCCTTAGAAATTTTTGGTTCTTGTTGATTTTTGTTATTCTTATCTTGATTCTCCTTACGGTCTTGGTTATTAGCCTGTGATTTCTCATTGTTCTTGTTTTTATCTTTATTCTTGTCCTGATTATTTTGATTTTGCTTTTGGTCTTGCTTGTCCTTGTTCTGCTGATTCTTGTTATTGTTTTGCTGTTGCTGTTGTTCCTGAACAAGCATTTTTCTTGCATACTCAAGATTATATTTTGTATCAAAGTCATCAGGCTTCAAACGTAGAGATTTTTTATATGCATCAATGCTTTCAGGATATTTTTTTGCTTTAAGTAGCGAATTGCCCAGGTTATGATATGCTTTTGCCAGAATATCCTTATCAATGTTTTGGTTAGCAAGGTTCTGGAACATATTCCCGGACTCATCGAATCTGCCTTGCTTATAGAGCGAATTGCCCAGGTTGAAATTAGCTTTTAAAGAATTGCTATCGGCTTCAAGTGCCTTTTTGTATTGAACTTCCGCATCAATGAACTTTTCTTGCTGATAGTTTTTGTTTCCTTCGCGGATAAATTTCTTCGGGGACTCTCCAAACCCCTGAAAATAAAGCAGAATTAAAGCAAATATTACAGAAACAAAAAACTTCATAACAGTTAAATCCTCTTAGTCTCAAACAATTTTAGGGACGAAATAAATTTATTCTTACGTTCAGAAAAGAAAAGTTCAAGAAAAAGAAAGAGGAATGCCAATCCAAAAAGATACTGATATCTATCCTCATAATCAACAAAAAGCTTGGTTTCAAACTCTTTTTTGTCCAAACCGGCCACTTCGGCAACAATTTTGTTCAGCTCGGGTTCGCTATCTGCTGCAGGAAAGAATTTGCCTTTGCCAGCAGCAGCTATTTGCTGAAGCATAGTTGGATCGAACTTTGTTATCACAATATTTCCATCTTTGTCTTTCATATAACCAGTCAGAGAACCGTTGTTATAAATTGGAACAGGAGCACCAGTTGTTGAGCCCATTCCAATAGTATAAACAATAAAGTTCTTTTCTGCGGCTCTGGTAGCCTCGGAAACTGCGTCGTCTTCGTGATTTTCGCCATCAGAAATAATCATAAGGGCTTTGCGGCGGTTGTCGTTTTCTTTGAATTGTTCGATTGCCAATTCAATAGCCCGTCCAATAGCTGTTCCTTGAGCCGGAATAAGCTCAGGTTCAGTAAAAGAGAGAAAGAGCTTTGCAGCTGAATAATCAGTTGTCATTGGTAGTTGAACAAAGGCATCGCCGGCAAATACCACCAGCCCGATTCTGTCATTTTCGAGTTTATCAATCAGTTTATTAATCATTTGTTTTGCACGTTCCAAGCGGTTTGGCTTGATGTCTTCTGCTCTCATACTGTTTGAAATATCCAGAGCGATAATAACATCCACCCCCTCACGTTTTGCTTCTGATATTTTAGTTCCAATCTGAGGATTTGCTATTCCTAAAATAACACACGTAACTGCCAATAAAATCAAAAAAAGTTTGATGTAGCCCTTGTATGCGGAAGTTTCGGGATTTAAATTGCTGAGCAGCTCTGGATCACCGAATTTTTTGAGTGAAGATTTCCTGATAGTTTGATTAATAATGAAAACCAGAATTATCACAGGGATGATAATCAGCAAATATAATATTTCGGGATTTTCGAACCTGAACATAAAAATTAAGATTTTCAAAACGCATTAAATAGACGAAATGAATATTTTGTTAGTATTTTTATTGCTTACAATCACTGCTCGTATCATAAGACTTGCAGTCAATCATGACATTTTCTTGTAGCACTTCTTTTCGTGCTGAACCCTATCAAATAGTTTATTTAATTTTCTGTCTTTTAATCTGTTTTTCATAATTTAGACAGATCTGAGAATTTTTGCAGAATTTAAAAAAAAATAGAAAAAATATTAAATTTGTTTTGCAGTGATTTTTAATAAAAATAATATTGGATTGATTTTGAAATATTCTTTAGTGGTGATAATGTTCTTGTTCTTTACGATATACAAGATATCATTTTCATCATCGCAGGACAAAATCTATCAATCTAAAATTAAGTTTTTCAGACCAGTTATCTCTGAACTGACCAAGAGAGGAGCTGACACAAATTTTATTTACTCGCTTTTGGCAGATTCCAAAACCCAGTTTAATGAAAAATTTGTCAAGATAAACGTTACAGGTTACCTAACCAAGACAGATTATTCGCATAATTATAACCGTGCATCAGTAAAATCTTCCAATGAGTTTTTGCAGGAATATTTGGGCATTTTGAAAAAGAGCGAGGAGATCTACAAATTACCGAAGGAAATTATTGCGGCTATTATCTGGATCGAGACAAAAAACGGGAAGTATCTGGGGACCAACCACGTTCCGAGCGTTTTTCTCAGCACTGCACTTGCCGAAGAGCAATATTTCATTGACCTGAATATAAAAACAATGAAAGAGACATTTAAGGGCAGTGACGACGAGAGGTATCAGCTGGAACAGAAAATTATTAAACGAGCCGGGACTAAATCGAATTGGGCGATGAACGAACTGCTTGCTCTGGAAAAGATGAGCAAAATTTCTCCTGTCCCTGTTAACGATTTGATGGGTTCATGGGCTGGTGCTTTCGGAATTCCTCAGTTTTTGCCCTCGAGCTATATCAAATGGGCTGTGGATGGTAATGGGGATGGAATAGTTAATTTGTTTACATTCGAGGATGCTATTTATAGCGTGGCTAATTACCTTAGGGAAAATGGCTGGGGAAGTTCACGTGAATCCCAGCGAGCTGCTGTTTTCCTTTATAATAATAGTACGGATTATGTTGATGCGGTATTTAAACTGGCAAACAAACTCAGGCAACTTAATCAGGTTGAAACTGATACGACAAATGTCATCCAACAATAATTTACTTGACCTGAAAATCTTTTATTTTTTTGATTTTTTGGCACCATCGTTTCTGAAAATATAAGGCAATGCCTCGTTAATATGACTAACAGGGATAATTTTCATATCTTTTTTAACAAGTTCGTTTATGTCTTCTATGTCCCGTTCGTTGTCCTTTGGGATAATAACAGTCATTATGCCGATGCGTCTTGCAGCTAAAAGTTTTTCATTGAGACCGCCAATAGGCAAAATATTTCCACGAAGAGTAATTTCGCCGGTCATAGCAACATCACCCCTGACTTTCTTACCAGATGCCGCGGAAATAAGTGCTATTGTTATAGTAATACCAGCGGAAGGACCATCTTTGGGAATGGCACCTTCGGGAACGTGAATATGAATTTCCTTTTTTCGGTAGAAATCATCGGGCACGCCAAGGAAATCAGCATTAGATCGGACATAGGAAAGTGCGGCTCTTGCAGATTCTTTCATAACTTCGCCAAGCTTGCCGGTCAAAGTAAGACGCTCTTGCCCGGGCATAATAGTTACTTCAATTGGAAGTATATCACCACCGACTGAAGTCCATGCCAGTCCGGTTGCAACTCCAATTTTATCCTGAAGATCTTCTTTCTTGTCTTTGAATTTAGGTGCTTTGAGAAACTCTTCAACCTTGGCTCCATCTATCAGAAAAGATTTTTTCCTGATTGATTTTTTAAAATCGGGGTTATCCTTGAGAATTTCACGAATTGAACCGCTTTCGCTGTTTGTTTTGCTTTTCCGGTGTTTATCATAATCCTGAACGATATTTTTTGCTACTTTTCTCAGCAGTGAGGAAAGTTCGCGTTCGAGATTTCTGACACCCGATTCACGCGTGTATTGCCTAATAACCTTATTGATAGCCTCATCGGAAATATTGATTTTGATGTTATCCAGCCCAAATTCGGTTAAAAGTTTTGGAAGGATATGTTTTTTTGCTATCTGAAGTTTTTCGGGTTCGAGGTAGCTGTTAAGTTCAATTATTTCCATTCTGTCCTGAAGTGGAAGTGGAATTTCATAGCGAACATTGGCTGTTGTAATGAATAAAACATTTGACAAATCATAATCCACTTCGATATAATGATCATTAAAGGCAATGTTTTGCTCGGAGTCGAGCACTTCGAGCAAAGCTGCAGATGGATCGCCACGGAAATCCATAGACATTTTATCTACTTCATCAAGAAGGATAACGGGATTGATTGTTCCGGCTTTTTTCATAGCCTGAATGATTTTGCCGGGCATAGCACCGATATACGTTCTTCGATGACCTCGTATTTCGGCTTCGTCTCTGATTCCACCAAGAGAGAAGCGGACGAATTTTCGTCCTAATGCTCTTGCAATTGAGCGACCAAGTGAAGTCTTTCCGACTCCCGGCGGTCCAACAAAACATAAAATTTGCCTTTTCAATGAGCCCGAAAGGTTCAGTACTGCAATGAATTCAAGTATTCTTTCTTTTGGTTTTTCAAGGTCATAGTGGTCTTCGTCTAAAATTTTTCTAACGTGTTCGATATCAAGATTATCATCGGTTTTAGTTTTCCATGGTAATGAAGTAAGAATTTCGAGATAGGTTCTGTTGACCGAGAATTCGGGAGACATAGTAGGTGTTTTCTTTAAACGTTCAAATTCTTCGTAAGCTTTGTTTTTTGCATGATCCGGCATTTCGGCTTTTTCAATAGCTTCCTTAAGGCTCGCCAGTTCAGGGAGTGATTCTTCGTCCTCGCCGAGTTCTTTCTGCAATGCTCTTATTTGTTCCTGAATAAAAAACTTCTTTTGCGTTTTATGAATGGTATCCTGAACTTTTGAATCAATTTCGTCTTCGAGTTTTAATAGTTCGAGTTCAGAAGAGATAATCTTTGCTAATTCGAAATATTGGTCTTTGAGATTAGTTTTTTCCAAAATTACTTGCTTCACTTCAACTTTTTGCTGCACGTTGGCTGCGGCAAAAAAAAGCTTACGAACAGGATCATTTATATTTTCATATGCTCCGATAATATCGGGCGGTAAGTTTCTGTTTTCTTTTACATATTGAATAAAAAGCTCTGATGTGTGTCTCATTGTGGCTTCGAATTCTTTGTCGCCTTCAATGTAATGAATGGGTAATTGTGTGATTTCAGCCGACAAAAATTCTTGTTTACGCTTTGGTTTTTTTATTTTTGACTGAAAAATGCCTTCGACCAGCACTTTGACTAAATTGTTAGGTAACCTGAGTAATTGTATTATTCTTGCAGTTGTTCCAAAATGATATATATCATCAAAAGTAGGTTCTTCGACTGCTGAATTTTTCTGGGCTGTAACAAATATGAATTTGTCCTTTTCTACTGCCTCTGCAACAGCTCTAAGGGATGAAGCCCGTCCAATCAGAACGGGAAAAATCATATAAGGGAAAATTATTATGTCTCGTAATGGTAATATATTTAAGATTTTTGGTATGGTTATATTTAGTTTGTTCGAAATATCAAGCTTCAAAAGTGATTCATCAAAGTTATCCATGTTTTGCTTCTGGCAATTATTTAAATAATGTTAAAAAAGATATAAATTACACGTTAAAATATTCAGAATGTTTTAAGTAATAATAACAAAAAAACCATCGGATTCAATTAGAGGTCCGATGGTTTTGATTATAGGTTTTAAAAAAATTATATTTCGTCAACGATAAGGACTGTTATGCCGCCAGAAGTTCTGACACGACCGACTAAGGTAAATTCAGATCCAGCTTTTTCAGCTAATTTTTTTGATGTGTTTATGCCATCAGCATAAACAACAATATAGACTTTGTTTTTTGCTCTGAAAGCAAGGAGTTCTCCTCTGTCGAACATTGCTTTTGCTTCGTCCTTTGATAAATTGGGTGCATTTTTGTTTGTTACGGCTGAGAGTAAATTAACAACATATCCTTTAACGGATGTAAATCCTTTAGGTAGTTTTACTGGTGGGGTTTTGGTATCTCCTTTTACAACTGTAGCCGAGGGATCAGGTTGAATAATTTTACCTTTCTTTTCTATTGGAGCCTGTGCATAGATAAGAGATATTGTCAGCAAGAATGCAGTTGCAAATAAAATTAATTTTTTCATTATTTTTTTCCTTTAATTGTTAATAAATTCTACTAATCAAATCAAATTATCTGACTTCGACATTTAAATTTTTCCTTATAACAGGTGCTGGATTATTATTTTTATTTGTCAAAGCATATGGCAAACCGGGTGTTTTTTGATAAGAAATTTCAAGTTCAACATATCTGTCAGGAGCAGTTCCCTGAAGAATAACACCATTATTTGCTTTAACAAATACTTTTGCAAAATTTCCTGCGGGATTTCCAGGAGGATAAGATTTAACAAATAAAACAAAACCTTTTGTTTTGGTTGTAAAGTCAAACATTTTTTGACGGGGATTCGGATTTTTATCAATACCTTGAGAGTCAAAAACATCGCTTAGTTTATCTACGTTTTCGACTACTTTGTAAATGTCAAGATTTCTTGCGGGCTGACCGTTGTTCGTATAATTTCCGCTTTGATCAGTGTAATCACTTGCTTTGGGTGAACCTATTTTATATTCATTATTTCTTGTATCAAGGCATATATCCCACTTTACATTACTTGCTGCAGTAAGAGTTCTTGGCTGACCGTCATCGTCCTGAAAAACTAAGCCACTTCCTCGTTGTGAAGCATATTCATAGACCCTGATGCTGAAATTATACCTGTGTGCTGGAGCCCATTTGATAGAAACCGGAGCACTTGCCTTGCCATTTGAGAAAACAGCTTTAACAGAAAAAGTATATTCTTTAATTTCAGTTAAACCTGGGACATTAACTATTGTGGTTCCCTTGGGAATTATAATTGGGTTAAAAGTTCCAGGGGTAATTTCAACTATGTATTCTTTGAACAGGGCTTCGATTTCAGAAGCTGAGGGATCAAATTTAAGAGCAACAGTGGCACTGTCAATCGAGGTTGCCATTAAATTGCTGATTGGTTTCGGAACTGGGTCTTCGGTTGCGGTTGTCTCATCGCATGCTACAAATAGAAATGCAGATAGAGCACTGATTAAAATTAAGCCTAAAATTTTCTTATAAAGCATATTTCCTCCAAAAAAAAACTTACAAAATGTTTTAAATTCACGTATTTTGACTAAAAATATTATAGATTAATAATAAATCTTCTAATTCAAATTTAAAAACTCTTAATATTTTATTAAAAGAAAAAAATATGTTCAAAAATAATCAAACAAGTTCAAATATCCATAAAAATGGAAATTGTTTCAAAAAAATTACAAAAGAGGAATTAATTTATCTTGAATCTCCCCCGCAACTTCAACTTGACCAAGATTCGTTATAATAACATCAATTTCTGACCTGAAACCATTTTGACCTTTGAAATAAATACCTGGTTCAATAGAGAAACAAGAACCTTTGATAATATTTCTTTCATCTTTTGTTTCAAGATTATCCATATGAACGCCCGGACCGTGGACTTCCCCGCCGATATTATGTCCTGTTCTATGGAAAAAATTATCTTCGTAACCGGCAGCGATTATAATAGAGCGGCAGGCGTCATCAACCTCCCAACCCTGAATGGAAGATTGGCTGTTGAATCTGGATTTTAGGAGGGATAATGCGGAATCTCTTGCCTTGCAGACTATATCAAAAATATTTTTATGAAAATCAGGGATCTCAGCCCCCACATAAGCCATCCATGTTATATCAGCATAAATTGACCCGGAAATATTTTTTTTAGCCCACAAGTCAATCATTACTGTGTCTCCAACGCCGATAGCAGAATTAATATCAGAAGTTGGAATATAGTGGGGATCAGCATTGTTTTGATTGATTGAAACAATAGGACCCATATCCCAAATCATATCGTTTTCTCTGAACTTATCAAGCATTAATTGTTGGATAATAAATTCATTGCAGGTTTCATTGTTTTTTACTCTACGCGAAATTTCGGAGAAAGCAAAATCCTTCACAGCATAAAGAACCGAGGCGGCTTGTTTGTGGCTTTCTATGTCATTATCGGTCAGATGTGATTCAAAGAGGCTAACGAGTTCACCGCTCGAAACAACCTCGGTGCCAAAGCTCCTTATTAATTCCAGAGTCCCTCCGTCAACAACACAGATATAGGGTATCATATTGTTTTTGGAATATTGCATAGCAATTTTTTTTGAAGTTCCCAAAATGTCTTTCAACAGAGCGTGAAGCTTTTGCCAGGCAAGATAAACAAATTTATCACCGGGAAGATGGTCAAGATAATATGGTTCAATACTATGGACAAGCTTTTTGGGGGTTCCTTCCGAGGGGATAAAATAGAACCATCTGCGGGTAATAATTTTGTTGCTGTCTATTGAAAGAATTTTTTGGGCTATGGGATCGCGGCGGTGGAAGTCATAGAATAGCCAACCATCGAGTTTCAGATCTTTTAGTGCTTTTTGGATTTCTTCAATTTTCATAACACATCCTTTGTTTTATAAATCTTTGAGATATTTACAAATTTTTGGACCAAAGAAATTTGCCAATTGTATTGGAATTTTTTTCCAGATTTTTGAAGCTAATTGATATTTTTGATAAATATCAGAATTTTTATTTGTCAAGATTTCAATTTTAATCGGAGAAGCCCCCCATCTTCTTTTAAATTCATAATTACTGCTTAAATAGGCAGAGCGTCCAAAATCAAAGAATTTTTCTTTGGATTCATAAGACGACTTGATAATATTATAATATAGATAATGTCCAGCTAAATGATTTTGAGCTTGATTAATTGTGCCAGACCATGGTATCCAGCTGAAGTGATTATCTTTAAGGACACATGCAGCTGAAATGTTTCTCTTTTGCTTTTTTGAATAAAGAATGTAATATTCAGTTTGAAAATATTGACAAAGCAAATAGAATAACTTTTTTGAAAGAGGAGGTGTCCCGTGATTATGCATTATGATTTGAAAAATTGAATAGAATTTTTGAATGTGTGTGTCCGAATGACCTTTTTCGAGAAAGAAATCAGAAAAATCAGTATTATTAAGATATCTGCTAAGACGGGAGGAGAAATTTTTTTTTACATCATCAAAACTTAAGTCCTTGAAATTAATTCTTAACGTAACGGGATGACCAGCAATAAAATTTTTTAGATCGAAGTTTAGGACTTTTATTTGGTAATTTTTCTTTTGCATTTTTGAGACCAAATCTTTGGCTTGTTCATAAGATAAATCGGTATAGCTGAGAATGGGCAGGAAGGAATAAGTTTTATTTCCGAGTAACCCTCTAACAATGGCAAAACCATTTTCGAATTTATAATTATATAATTTCTTTAATAATTCTGTCCATCGAAGACAGAAATCTTCGGAAAAACATGTATTATTGATAGTATGATTGCTCAAAGCTTAGCACCAAGACTAAAATAAAGCAAAACAGGACCCCAGATTACCTTATCTGGATTTTGTTTCATATAGAAAGCACGACCAACGCTAAATCTTGCGGGACCGAATGGAGAATCAATTGAGATGCTTGCCCCAAGTCCATGCCTTAATTTCAAGAACTTAATTTCTTCCGGCAATTCCCAAACGGAACCTAAATCATATCTGAAACTAATATAGGTATCAAAAACTAATGAAATAGGAGATAGAAATCTATATTCAATTGAAGAAAGGGCTATTTGACGACCCTTGAATTCATCTTCACGCATGCCAAAGAATGTTTCTTCGCCTCCAAGATTGAAACTTTCTGTAATTGGTAATGAAGCATCTGCTAAACCAAAATAAATCTTTGGTTTCAATGTATGCAAACCAAACGAAATATTGCTATGATAATAAAACATTAATTTGGAAAAGCCTTTATTGTCTGGTGTTTGTAATAATGATGATTCCAGAGACATTAATAAAAGTCGTCCTTTCGTGGGAAAATAAGTTTTGTCTTCCGTGTCAAAAGTTCCTCCAACTTTGAAAGTATGTACAGCATAATATGGTGATTTGTTTTGTAGAAAAATATCATTGATTCTTTGTCGCTCAAATCTTAATTCGAGATAAAGCAACCCCTTTTTTTCAATTTGAGCCCCAAAAGTAGTTTTTACACCAAATCTCTCGTAAACAGACTCATCTTTTATTATATTTTCATAACTATTTCGAGATAATTCCAGGTTTTCCAGAAAATTATATACTTTTTTTCTATCATAATAAAAACTCGCTTTGCTTGTTAAGAAAGTTGATAAGATTCTTGGATAAGAAAAATTAGCATGAGAATACAAGTTTCTGCTACCAGCCAAAAGTCTCAAGTTAAATTTTGAACCTAATGTTAGAAAATTATCAAACACTATATCAAAGTTGCCACGAAAATTTCTTTCGTTGTCAACTCTTGCACCTAAATTGAGAACTTGAGTCCCGGTTTCCTGAACATTCACGAAAATATTTGAAGCATAGTTATCATCATGTTTATCATAATAAATCAATACTTCAGAAAAGTATCCAGTTGAAATAAGATTTTCCCAGGATTTATTTAACCTTACATAGTCAAGTATGTCACCTTTTTTAAACTCTAATTCTCGCCTGATAATGAAATCCTTGACATTTGAATTTCCGTTTATAATTATATTTTTTATGGATATTTTTCTTATATCTAATTCAAAAATTTTAGTTAAATGATTGAAAAAATGATTTGTAGCATATATTTCGACTGAATTTTTTCTTATGAATTTCAGAGCACTATCTAAAATTTGACGGTTCAGCTCAAAATTATATTCGCTTCCTTTAAAGGTTTTTATTAGATAATCATATAATTCGTCTGACTTTTCATAATCGCCTGTAATTTTTATGTCCGCGAGTAAGGATTGGGAACTTGATGCAAAATTAATTTTAGCAGAAGACAGGTTGTTGACAGAGTCTGTAAATTCGGTAATTTTTGCCTTGATTTGGTCAATATATTTAATTGCAGCAACAGATCCAGCATTTATTAAGTTTAGTAAATTTGTGAAATCAGTATTGCTATGCCTTTCTAATTCTGGGGTTATCAAAAAATCAGTAAAACTTTTGGATTTTTCACTAAATTTATACATTAGGATAGAAAGAACCTGATCAGCAACATTTAAAACATTATCCAAGTCTTCAGTTTGTTGAAGTTCTGAGATTGTATTTATGGAAATAGTTATGTCAGGATTTAATTCCATTGCAGCTTCAACAGGTATGTTCTGAAAAATTCCCCCATCAACAAAAATCATTGAATCAATTTTAATAGGTTTATTGACAAAAGGAACAGTTGAAGAAGCTCTAATAGCGAGAAGCAGATTCCCTTTTGATAAAATGATTGATTTACCGGTTACTAAATCGGTAGCTACAGCTCTGAAAGGGTATTTGAGATTGTCGAAATCACCATAAGCCTGGTAAGGAGCTTTGTAAATCAAATCCTGCAGAAATTGGTGAAATTTTGGTTGTGAACTAATACCCTCCGGAACAACAAATTTAAAATCATTAAAGCGAAAAGTCAGAAAATTTCTATCATTAATTTCTTTCTGGTCAATGATATAAAAACTTCGAAGATATTCATTGGTTAAAGATAGGATTTCATCCCAATTAGCATTAAGCACAATTGATTCGATTTCTGATGCAGTATAACCGCTGGAGTACAAAGCCCCAATGATAGCTCCAATGCTTGTTCCAACTATGTAATCGAATTTGATACCGGCTTTTTCTAATTCTTTAAGGGCTCCTATCTGAGCAATTCCCCTTGCTCCTCCACCGCTGAGAACAAGAGCAATTTTTGGTGTACGTAATTGCTGGAAGGCAAAGGGATGCTGAGAAAAGAGTTTGGTTTGGAATAAACACAATATAATAAATGTAAAAAATAGTAATTCAAGACTGGTATTTACTTTTTTTTGGGGCATAATATTATGATTTTAACGGATATCGAAGCTGTCATAAATACCCTGATATCCATAGAATTTTTGGCTGACAGATTTCACATGAGCCCTTATTGGACCAATTTTCAAGCGATAATACAGCTCTTCGACAAGGTCTTTTCTGCCTTCGACAAGGGTAAATACTTCTCCGTTAGGTAGATTTTTTACATATCCGTTTAGTTCAAGTGCTGTTGCGTTTCTATAAACAAAATAACGGAAGCCAACACCTTGGACAAGACCCGAAATAATAAATTCTGCAGTAACTAAATCTTCCATTTAAGTAATATTATATACTATATCACTGGAAATTTTTAAGGAAATATTACGATTAACCAAACGATTTATAATCGCGAGGGCAAAATCAAGAGCTGTTCCTGCACCTCTGCTTGTGATAATATTGTTGTGCTCAACGACGATATCTTCGACATAATTATAATTTTCCAATTGTGATTTAACAGAGGGGTGACTTGTAATTACTGAGTCAGAATTAATAATTTTGAATTCAGAGAGTAAAGTTGGAGCAGCGCAGATAGCACCAATTAGTTTTCCGCTTGAATTATGAGCAAGAAGAATTTTTCTTAAATGCTCATTTTGAATTAGCCTTTGAGTGCCAACAGCTCCTCCGGGAATTATAATGGCATCAAATTCATCATCTGATTCAATATCTTCAATAAGAAGATCGGACAAAATTTTTACACCTCTTGAACAACTTACAATATCATTTTCACCGGCAACTTTGACCGTAATGCCGGCGCGACGGAGCATATCAATGATTATAACTGCCTCCATTTCTTCGTTGCCGTGTGCTAAAGGAACTAATGCTTTTACATCCATAATGATTTAAGCATGTTTTAAAAATATAAAATTACCATTGTAATCAACATCAATAAGAATTTTATCTCCTGAGATAAAACGACTTTCGAGCAAAGCCAAGCTTAAAGGGTTTGTTATATGCTTTTGAACAGCTCTTTTCAGAGGTCTTGCACCAAATTGAGCATCATAACCAATTTTAGCAATCCAACTAAGGGCTTCATCGCTGATATTTATTTCAATTCCGTTGTTTTTTAACTTTTCCGCCAGCAATTTGATTTGCATCATGGCAATTTCTATGATTTCATTCTTTGTTAATGGTTTGAAAAGTATAATCTCATCTATCCTATTGAGTAATTCAGGGCGAAGCCTTCTCTTCAGCATTTCCGTGATATTTGCTTTAAGACCGGCAAGTATGCTATCTCTATTAAATTCATCAATATCAGCGAGTCTATCCTGAATTAATTCAGTGCCTAAGTTAGAAGTCATAATAATAATTGTGTTTTTGAAATTGACTACCCTGCCCTTGCTGTCGGTCAGTCTGCCATCATCTAAAACTTGTAGTAGTATGTTAAAAACTTCTGAGTGGGCTTTTTCGATTTCATCAAGTAAAACAATAGAATAAGGTTTTCTTCTTACTGCTTCGGTTAGTTGACCGCCTTCTTCGTATCCGACATATCCGGGTGGTGCACCAATCAATCGAGAGACCGAAAATTTTTCCATATATTCGCTCATATCAATCCTGACAAGAGCATTTTCGTCATCAAAAAGAAATTCAGCTAACGCTCTTGCCATTTCAGTTTTGCCAACGCCAGTAGTCCCAATAAAAATGAAAGAACCAACCGGACGATTTGGATCCTGCAAGCCTGCTCTTGATCTACGTATGGCATTTGCAATTGAGGTAACTGCCTCTTGCTGATCAACAAGTCTATGGTGAATTCGATCCTCCATTTTAAGCAGTTTTGTTCGCTCTGATTCGAGCATTCTTCTGACAGGTATCCCGGTCCATTTAGCAACGATTTCTGCTATATCCTCAGCGTCAACCTCTTCTTTAAGTAACTTCCCTGCACTCTGGATTTCCTCAAGTCTTTGATATGATTGTTTTAATCTTTTTTCGAGTTCGAGAAGCACTCCGTATCTGATTTCGGCTACTTTAGCCAAATTGCCCTGACGCTCAAAATCATCAGCTATCAACTTATTGTTTTCGATCTGTGCCTTGATACTTCGTATTTCCTGAATTATATTCTTTTCCTTGTCCCATCTTGATCGTAGTTCATCCTCCTGAGCTTTCAGGATTTCAATTTCTTTTTCTATTTCTTCTAATCTTATTTTTGTTTTTTCTTTAGAATTTTCTTCGATCATATTTTTAAACCAATTTATTTGTTAACAAATTTAAGAAAAATGACATTAAAAGTTTCTTCATAAAAAAAATTTCCGATAATTAAAAAAGTTGCTAACAAAATTTTATTTTATGTGTTATTATTTATGAAAGTAATTTGATAAATAATAATACAAAAAAAAAGAAAAATTTACTAAGGTTTAAACCTAATAAGATAAAAAAAAGTCGAATAGATTAAGAATTTTTGTTAAACTTTATTTTAGGAGAAACAATATGAAATTACAAAAAACAGGCTTGATAGCAACATTGGTTTTGTTGCTCGTAGTAGGCTTAAGTTCTTGCAACACTGACAATTCAACAGTTGCCCCAACAAGCAATTCAACTGATTTGATGATGATTGACAACTCCGCAACACCATCCGAAGTTGTTGATGCAACACTCGACCAACCAATGCAAATGAGACCACCATTCGACGATAGGGGTGGAAAAGACATGGGCAATAGAAAAATGTTCAATCCATTGTTCAGGGTTATTCAAGCTATGCAACTTTCCCCTGAGCAGATGGAACAATTCAGAGCTTTGCTCAAACAGAGAAATGATTGTATAACTGAAGCTTTGAAAATATTGAGAGAATCTGAAAAAGCAATCATTGAGGGTTACAGAGCTCAGTATCAAGAATTATATGAAAAAGCAAAAGCAGGTGAAATAACCAGAGAGCAATTTCGAGCCCAGATCAGAGAATTAAATCAACAGGTTAGAACCGCACTTCAGGAAAACCCCGTCAGAGAAAGAGTTATGGCTATGATTAAAAATTGCGACGAAGAATTCAATGCTTCTGTAGAGACTTTGCTGGATGAAACGCAGTTAGCAATCTGGAAAAAATTCTGGGAGAGCTTCAAAAATAGATTAGGTAGCGGACCAATCAAATAAAATTTTATATAATTATTTATTCTCGACAAAAAGGACTGTCACCAAAGCGTGACTGTCCTTTTTTTTTCCCTTTTCCAAAACTTTTATTTCAAACTATAATCTGTAAAGAATAAGAGAAAAGTCTTAATAATACTTTTTATTGCGTAGAAAGGATCTTTGTTAAAAAAAAATTCAAATCCTCTCTAAAATTATTTTTAGATTTTCTACCCTAAAAAAATATAATTTGTTATATCAGTGATATTCTTCAATTCGAGATCTGTATGAAGTCCAGAAAAAATAACATTTCGACTTCAGGAATTAGTTTTAATCAAAATATTGTTTTAATTCGAATCAATCCAAAAAAAAAATTTTTTTTAAGGATAATATAAGCGTCAATCAAAAAGTTTTTCAGGTTTTGATTGGTTTATAGATTAAATATTATTTGTTTTTTACCGAATAAATATTCAGGGTGGAAAAATGATATTTAATTCTGTCGATGGATTATGAATAAAAATGTTGAAAATAATAAGGCTGAAAAGACAATTTTAATTGTTGATGACAAACAAATAAACATTGACTTTTTGAGCAATTCACTTAAAAGAGAAGGGTTCAGGGTTATTTCTGCAAGGGATGCCGTCTCGGCATTGAATTTGGCAAAAAATAAATCTCCAGATTTGATTCTTTTAGATGCACATATGCCAGAAAAAAATGGTTTTGAAATTTGTCAGGAAATAAAAAAAACAGAGGATCTAACAGCTATTCCGGTCATTTTTATGATTTCAAAACAAGAGAAAAAATATTTAAACCAATGTTATGCAGTCGGCGGTGCTGACTACGTATGCAAACCCATAGATATTATAATCCTGATCAACAGAATAAAAGTCCATATTGAATTAAGAGAGTTAAAAGAAAAATTACTGCCTCCCTCCAAAAGACGAAAACAGCAAAAGCCCTTACATGAATTAATCAAAATGGTTTCATTTTAGTTTTTTTAACAAA
>CALHRB010000392.1 GCA_938038165.1 Candidatus Kapaibacterium sp.
TTATTGGATATAGTTTCAATGATTTAATCTCTAAAAGCTCTGTCGAGAAAATTAATGAATTCTGTCTCGTCTCTGGTAAAGGCTAATGAACCAATGAGTTTTTCATCTGGAGTCATGATCACGTAAAGAGGCAGTTCGATAGAATTGAACCTTTCCTGTTGCATCTGTTTATTTATCTTGTCCGATTCAACAGTTCTTCGATCGGTAAATAGTTTTACTTTTATCATCTTATCAAATCTTTCAATGACAGAGCCTTTTGTAAACATATTAATTTCCATCCATCTGCAATTGGTGCAAGTTACGCCAGTGAAATCAACAAAAAGAGGTTTATTTTCTTTTTTTGCTGCTTCAAGTGCTTCATTGTAATCATTATACCAGAAAAGTTTTGTCTCTTCTGCTTCTGCTTTTGTTTTCGGCTTTTTAATCAATTTTTCTGAAGAAGTAGTAACTGCTGTTGAACTTATTAACTCGTTATAATCTGGTGGTGGCAGGAAAGCATCAAGTTCGCCAAGTGGTCTCCCAAAAAGTCCCCCGATAAGATAGAATGTAATTGATGCGAAAATAATAGCCCAGATTACCCTTGCAGAACCAACGCTTTGCAGTTGTGAGTCGTGAGGAAACCTAAAAATTCCAAGAATATATATAGTAATTAATAAAGAACAACCAATCCATATTGCCAGAAATATGTCTCTTGGCATAATTCCAAGAGTCCAGACAAGATCTGCGTTGCTGATAAATTTGATAGCAAACGCAATTTCGAGAAAACCCATCACAACCTTAATGTTATTCATCCAACCGCCGGCTTTTGGCAACTTATTCATCAATGAAGGAAAAAGAGCCAAAAAGAAAAATGGAATTGCAAAAACAAAGGAAAATCCCATCATTCCAATGATCGGATAGAACCACTCACCTTGAGTTACAGAAAAGATTGCATTGCCAACAAACGGGACAGTGCATGTAAATGATGTTAAAGAAAATGTTAAACCCATAAGCAAGACGCTCAAAATGCCACCCTGCTGACTTTTTTGATTTAATTTATTTAACAAACCAGTTGGTAGCTGTATTTCAAATGCACCAAATAAGTTTAATGCAAAAACAACAAAAAGAACTGCTATCCCAATATTAAGCCATGGATTTGTTGCAAAATCTTGTATGGCACTTGCTCCAAAAAGCAATGACAACACCAAACCGATACCGGTAAATGTTGTTATTATTCCAAGTGTATAAATCAAGGAATCCCTTAAACCTTTCCCTTTGTTTTTCTCTGCTCTTTTCGTAAAAAATGATACCGTTATAGGCACCATAGGAAAAACACAGGGAGTAAATAACGCTAATAGACCCATTAACATTGAGAAAAGTAAATAGGAAATTAAACCTTCATTTATCTTTGATTGAATTTCAGTGCTTGATTCTGTTTTGACAGATTCTTTATTTTTTTTATTATTATTTTTTTCAATTGGGGTGGGTTCCTGAGCAATATTTTGATCTATAGCTATTGAATCCAAATTCTTTTGCGATGCAAAAATTTCATTCGAAATGAGAATCTTAAAAATTTCGGGAGTCATACAGCTTGTCTCTGTACATTGTTGTAAATCAATTGATACATACAGCTTTTGCTTATTAAAATCAAGATTCTTCTTAGCAATTACTGGTAGATAGAAAACATTTTTACCATAATAGGTCTCAACCATCATATAAAACGCAGAATCATATTTTATCAAAGGTTTTGGAGCTTTGATTTTTCCGTTTAACTTTAATTGATCTTTGGGTTCAACATCAATAATTGTTTGAGATGGTCCAATACCATCTTCACCAATCTGCTCTTTTAAACTATATGCGTGCCAGCCTTTGTTAAAGTTCAGTGTGAATTCAATTTCAAAGGTTTCACCTTGATTGACAACCAATTTTGAAGGTTTTGCAATGGCTGTGAAATGTTTATTTGATTGAGAAAAAAGATTAAAAGTGTTGCTTAATAGTAATATAGATATTAGTAAAATTTTTTCTAACATAATAATTCTAAAGTTTTTTTAATCAATGAAAATAAACGAGTAAGCACAAAAAAAATTAGATCTAATAAATTCAAATATGCAATCGATTATTCAGTATCACCTTGGAAGTCTTTAACATTTCTGATATCTCTGAAAAAATTTGGATCATTTGTCTTTTTTTCAATTTCTTGTTGTAACATATTAGAAAGAGAATAAGCCGGATTCGAGTCATAAGTTCGGAGCAGATAATGAACAGCAATGACTTCTGCAATAACAGTAATGTTCTTTCCAGGGAAAATAGGAAGTTTAACTGTTGAAACATCGATATCAAGGATTTTTTCGGTTTGTTCGTCGAGTCCCATCCTTTCATAAACTTCACCTTGTTTGAATTCAACAAGCTCTACCACTATTTCTAATCTTTTTTGGAATCTGATTGAACGAATGCCAAACATTTTTCTAATATCAATCAGACCAAGTCCTCTTATTTCCATATGGTGTTTAACAAGACTTGTGCCAGTTCCCATAAGTATCTTTTCTTTTTTCTTTGTTAGCATGATAACATCGTCTGCAACGAGTCTGTGACCACGCTCGACCAGATCGAGAGCTATTTCACTTTTTCCAATTCCTGACTTACCAATGAAAAGAATACCAACACCAAAAACATCCACGAAAGAGCCGTGTACGACAGCTTGAAGTGCGAACCTGTCATCAAGGTATTCAAGGAGGATAAAAGTTGCTTTTGTTGTGTCATATTGAGTGGAAAGTATAGAGATATTTTCATTCCTTGCTATTTCCAAAAGTTCGTTTTCCAGCTTATGTCCGTTAGTAATTATTATGCATGGAGGATGATAGTGAGCAAGAGTTCTAAAAGCTTCGATTCTTTTCTTCTTAGTAAGTGAATTAAGATAAAAAATTTCTGTGTTGCCAAAAATTTGAACAGAATTCTTGTTGAAAAATCCAAGATTTCCTGTTAATGCAAGTTGAGGTCTGTAAATATTCTTGTTGGTTATAACATTTTCGAGTCCAATATCATCATTTAGTTTTTCAATTTTCAGATCAGCTTCAAGAAGATTCCTGACATTTATTTTATCAATCTTTAAGGGCTGAATATTATCTAAGGCTGAACTCATAAAAAATAATAAATTAGTGAAACAAGAAAGATAATTTAATATAAATTTCGAATAATAAAAAAATAAAAAAAGGGCTTTGCAGCCCTTTTTTTTAATTTGATAATATTTTATTTTTAAAAAATCATCAAATTGTCAGTTAATTTATTTGTCAATTTAGTCTTCTGTTTTTTTAGCTGCCTGATCATTTTGTCTGTTGCTGAGTGAAGGCTTTTCATAAAATCGTCAGAGGATTCTCTGACAACAAGAACATTGCCATTAATCCTGACTCTGAATTCAACAGTATTGTTGTTATCAGCTATGAACTCAACATTAGTGTTAGTAATTCCGTCATAGAATTTTGTGAATCTTTGAGCTGATTCCATTGCTGCTTCTTGCAGCTCCGGACGAGATTTTAAATGCCTGAAAGTTACTTGTGTATTCATAGACACCTCGATATTAAAGTATTAACAAAACACCGCTCAAAATGCTATTTCGTGCTGTTTGAACGGTTAAAATCTATTTTTTGATTTTCAAATATAATCTTCATTACGTTAATTTACTTACTTTAATTTTATTATATTTTGACGAATATAATATATTTAAATTAATTCTCAAAATCTAAATAAAAGCTTAATCCAAAATTAAGACCAAAATAATATGGTAAAATTGTATATTTTTTTTTAAAACCCACCTTTTGTTGATAAAACTGACTAATAGCTTTAGCATAAATATCGGCAGAGCGAAAAAAATAATTAAAACTAATTTCACAAAAAAAGCTATGTAGAAAATTTTTTTGTGATTTTTGGTCAAAATCAAGTTCAATTCCAGTTGAAAACTTTAATACTGGTACTAATAAATCATTATTAAAATGCAATCCGCCTTTTCTTATATCTTCCTGAATGGAGGAATAGACACTTTCTTCCCATTTGATATGAGAATGTGCCACTCCGAATCCAAACATCACATAAGAAAAATAATTAGATAAAATGGGATGAAATTTGTAGTTGACAGTTAGTGGTATGCTTAATATATCAAATTTTTGAGTAATGTTTCTTGCACCAGCATGACCTGCTGAGATTATTTCAGTATAATTATCATTTAGATAGGCTCTACTAATTTCACCAGAAATCAAGATGCTCGAAAATTCTGTTAAATCAAAAATCAAACCAAAAGAAGAAGCAGGTCCTAATTTGAATTCTTTGCTAAGACCCGAAAGTTCATTCTTATAAAATTCAAACAAATCAGTTGATGAACCTCCCATTAAATAAGCAATCGAAAGTAGAAAACGAAGTTCTTTGTCTTTTGCTTCAGGTTTTTCTTTTAATGTTTCTTGTGCTGAAGTCAGGCAAAAGTTAAGAAACAAAAAGCAACACAAAGCGATAATATTTATTTGTTTTATTTTCAATCAAAAAATATGAATAATCAGGATTTGAACCATCTGATCATTTTTATTAGAGTGGCTTTAAGCTCACTTCGGGAAATAATTAGGTCAACGAACCCTTTTTCAAGCAAAAATTCAGCTCTTTGAAAACCTGGTGGAAGCTTTTTTTTGATTGTCTGTTCAATTACTCTTGGACCAGCAAAACCAATTAGAGCACCCGGTTCTGCAATATTTATATCCCCAAGCATACCGTAAGAAGCAGTAACGCCACCTGTTGTAGGATCTGTCAGTATAGTAATATAAATAACTCCGGCTTCTGAAAGTTCAGACAGAATTGCCGAAGTTTTTGCCATTTGCATAAGTGAATATGCTGCTTCCTGCATTCGTGCCCCCCCGGAAGAGGTAATGACAATTAAAGGCACTTTTTTATCTAAAGCTAATTTTGCGGCTCGATAGAATTTTTCTCCTACAACCGACCCCATGCTTCCTCCTATAAAGGAAAAATTCATAGAAGCAAATGATATCAGTTCTCCGTTTATTTTCCCCGTTCCTGTTGTTAATGCTTCTTTTAGATCAGTGGACTCATAGGCAGCTTTCAATCTGTCTTTGTATGATTTGCTGTCAAAAAAATTCAGTGGGTCAGTGGATATAATATTAGTATTTGTTTCGACGAATGTCTGATTATCAATCAGGATATCAACATATTCTTTTGTGCCAATTCGATAATGGTAATTACACTTGATACAGCAAAAATAATTTTCTTCAAGTTCCTTTTTGAAAATCATTTCGCCGCAAGCAGGGCATTTTGTCCATAGACCATCTGGCATTTCTTTTTGTTGTGTTTCAGATATATTTTCTTTAGATCTTAAGAACCAAGCCATTAATTTAATTCCATTTGTAAAAAAATCAATTCAAAGATAAATTTAATTTTTCAGAATACAAAGGAAAATTAAAAATTTTTAACTTTTTCAAAAAAATATCAGTTTTGATTTAACTTTTTTGAAACATTCAATACAATCCCGATTGAAGCAGCGTAAAAGATAACTGCGGTTCCACCATAACTAATGAAAGGTAAGGGTAAGCCGGTTGTAGGAAGCAAGCCAATATTTACGCCTGCACTAACAAACGTATAGAAAGCTATAGTTATAATTATTCCTGAAACAAGGAAATATGCAAAACTATCTTTAGTCCTTTGGGCTATTTTTATTCCTCTGAAAATAATAACAACAAAGATAGAGAGAAGAATTGTTACTCCAAAGAAACCATATTCCTCACCAATAATCGAAAAAATGAAATCACCATAGGATTCTGGAAGATAAAGAAGGCTCTGTCGGCTTTGACCAGGACCCTGACCAAATAAACCACCATTACCGAATGCAATCAATGCTTGTTGTAGTTGGAATGCTGCTGGCGATAATGTCGCCGCATCATTTGCACCGTCAACGTTTTCAATAAATGCAACAATTCGCTGAAATCTATAACTTGCGTTCATAGCAAATAAAATAGCGGTAATCAAGCTAATACCCAGTGTGGTTAGTATATGTTTCAGACTTGCATTGCCAATAAATAATAATGTGATAGAAATTAGAAAAATCACTACGGCTGTCGAAAAATTTGGTTGAAGTGCAATCAAAATGCAAATTATACAAATCCATATCAACATTGGTAAAAAGCTCAGACGAAATGATTTTATGAATTCCTGCCTTTTGCTCAGATAGACCGAAAGTATAAGAACCAAAGAGAACTTTGCTAGCTCGGATGGTTGAAAATTAACTGGTCCGATATAAATCCACCGATAAGCTCCATTAATTTCAGTCCCAATAATAAAAACCAGAATTAAAAAAAATATTGAAGTAAGTAGTATTGGTTTAGAGTATTTTTCCCAGACTTTGTAATTAATATTTGCGAACAGAATCATAACAAGTAAGGCTATTATAACTCTGACACTGTGATTCCAGAATAATTTATCAGCAGAACCATATCGTAATTCTGCCAGAGTTCCGCTAGCACTGTAAACAAATGCAATACTGAAAAGCATTAATCCGCTGACGCTCAGGAAAACAATCCAATCGAAAGATTGTTTTCCAGATTTGTTATCCCTTTGACTGTATGCTTGATTACTCAAATTGCTTGCTTGATTTAAACTTTTTCTGACAATATTTTTGGGATTAAAAATTTTCACAGTCAAAGTTCCTTAACAATTTCCTTAAAAACTTCTCCACGATGTTCATAGTTAATAAACATATCAAAGGATTTACAAGCCGGTGAAAAAAGTACAACATCACCTGCAATAGCCTGTTCTTTTGCTCTTTCCAGAGCATTAACAAGATTAGATTCTTTGAAGCATCTTTTCATTGAACTAAAATGGTTAAAAATATTATCAGACTCTTCGCCAATTAAAATTATACATCTGACATTTTTATTTACAATTTCATCAAGTGCTGAATAATCATTCGAATCGCCACGACCGCCGGCAATCCAGACAATTGGCTCTTTATAACTCGAAAGTGCATACCACGTTGCATTAACGTTGGTAGCTTTGGAATCATTAATATAATCAACTCCGTTAATAGTTTTGACAAGTTCAAGTCGATGCTCAACTCCTTGAAAAGCCATCAAAGAATCCCTAATATTTTCATTCCTGATTTCAAAGGCTCTTGCTGCAAGAGCAGCCGCCATTGAATTGTAGGCATTATGGATGCCGGGGATAGGTATCTCATCGAAAAGCATAATAACCTCCTCGTTATCTTTTAGCCTTGCAATCATTTTGCCCTGTTTTGAATAGATCCCGTAATCAACCGGGCTCATTGAAAACCAGGCAATTTTCCCCCTTGATTGCATGGCTGCTTTTTTTAATTCGTTATCGTCTGCATTCAAAATTAATAAATCTTTTTCATTCTGATTTAAAAAAATTTTCCACTTCGCCGAAATATAATTCTCCATAGTTGAATGATAATAAAGATGATCTGGCGAAATATTCAAAATCACTGCAACATCAGGCTTGAAATTTTCAACCCTGTCAAGCTGAAAACTGCTTGCCTCGACAACAATTATAGTTTCTTTGTCAATATTATCAACCAGAGTTGATAGTGGGGTTCCGATATTTCCTGCACTTATAGCTAATTTTCCGGAATGGTTTAAAATAAAAGTCGTTAACGTTGTTGTTGTAGTTTTTCCATTTGTGCCTGTTATAGCAATAATAGGATTCTTTAAGAAATTATATGCAAATTCAAGTTCACTAATAATTTTTATATCTTTTTTTTCGGCTAACTTTATAGCAGAGCTATTAGGGGGTACCCCAGGAGAGGTTATAACCAGGCTTGCGTTAATCAAGGAATCGGATGTATGCCCGCCAAATTCAAAATCAATATTTTCATTTTGCAATATTTCAATAGCTTCCCGACATTCATCTGATTTTTTTGTTTCGCTCAGAAAAACATCATAACCCTTTCTTTTTGCCAATAAAGCAGCCCCTATTCCACTTTTGCCAGCCCCAATAATTGTTATCTTCATTTTAATTTTCCAAATTTGTAAATTATTCGTTACAAAAATAGTGAATATTAGATTTGAGTTTATTTACTTAATCCAATTCGAAAACAAATATTTGTAGATTAAAACAAAGTGTATTGATCTGGTTTTAATTAGCATAAAAAAATAATAATTTCGAAATATTAATCGTCAAAAGTTTATTTTTAAGAAGGCAAAGTAATCAATGAATTTAGATTTTTTATTTGACAAACTCTGGGAAATTTACACTTTACAAAATCCTGATGTGCAAAAAGTTTATAACCTTTTCAAATCAGACGGCGAAGATGTTCTTAATGACCATATAGCATTCAGAACAATAAATGATAAAAGGATTAATATTGATGTCTTTGCACAACCTTTCCTTAATAATGGTTATGAATATGTTAATAATTATGAGTTCACGGAAAAGCATCTTTTAGCAAAGCATTATGAACACAAAACGCTTAACAACGCACCAAGAATTTTTATAAGCGAACTTATATTAGAAGAGTTTAGTATAGATTTGAAATCATTTATGCTTGATTTGATAAATAAAATACCCGAGAAGGCATTCCTATCAGAAGAGTTAATTTTCTCAGGTAATTTATGGGGAAAACCTTCATTTGAACAATATAACAAGCTAAGGCAAGAATCAGAGTACGCAGCATGGTTCTATGTTTTCGGTTTCTGTGCTAATCATTTTACCGTTAGTGTCAATAATCTGAAAAAACATAACACTATTCAGAAAGTCAATGAATTCCTTAAGAATCACGGATTTGAACTCAATACTTCCGGAGGTGAAATTAAAGGAACACCCGAAGAACTTCTCGAACAGTCAAGTATAAAATCAGGCTTAATTGAAATTGATTTTATTGAAGGTAAATACAAAATTCCCGGCTGTTATTATGAATTTGCTAAGAGATATCCTGACTCCACAGGTAAATTATATTCCGGGTTTATAGCAAAATCAGCCGATAAAATTTTTGAAAGCACTGATTTCTATCAAAAATAGGGAAAAAATGTCAGTCATTCCTGTTTATAATTGTTTCCATCCTGTCTTGAAGAAAAAAACCGAGCCAGTAACCGAGATCGATGATTCTTTGGTAAAGCTGGTTAATGATATGTTTGAAACTATGCATAAGGCAGAAGGAATAGGGCTTGCGGCTAATCAGGTTGGAGTTTCCAAATCACTTCTGGTCGTTGATATTGGATTTTTTAACGAAAAATATACTGGTCCTCCAATTTTGATGATAAATCCTGTGATTACTGATTTCTCGGATGAAATTTACGAATATGAAGAAGGTTGTTTGAGCATTCCAAACGTCAGGGATATTGTTGAAAGACCTAAAATGATACAGGTAAGTTATTTTGATTTAGATATGAAGGAAAAACTGATTGAGGCAGACAATTTACTTTCGAGGGTTGTTCAGCACGAAATAGACCATCTTAATGGAATCCTTTTTTACGAAAGATTAACACCTTTGCGAAAAACATTATTGAAAAGTAAATTGAAAAAAATAGAAAAAGGCCAGTATGAAACAGATTACCCGATGGTTCTACCCGATGGAACATTACTTCAGCCAAAGAAGTAAACCTTAATTCATTCGATTGAAATAGAAAAATTGAGCCAGAAGAGCTCCAATTTCATTTTCTATTCTTTTGTAAGTACCGATATCCCCACCATTAAAAATCATTGAATAAGCAAGACGTTCACCATCAAGAGTAAGAACATAACCAGCTAAAGCACTAACATTACTATGAGTTCCGGTTTTGCCGTGCAGGTTGTTTTCGGCGAGCGTCCCAAAAAACCTGTTTCGTATTGTACCGTCTAAACTTGCTACTGCCAAAGAAGAATCAATTATTTTTCCATAATTTGTGTTATATACTTTTTCGAGTAAACGAGCAACGGCATCAGCAGTTATTTTACTTCTTCGAGACAGCCCCGACCCATCATATAAAACACACTCCTTACAGTTAATAGAGAGATTTTCTAACAAATTATCAATAAGTCTTCTTGTTTCTTTGGCATTATCACGAAGTTTACCACTCTTTGCTCCAATAATCTTAAAAAGAACTTCAGCCTGAAAGTTATCACTATTCTTAACCATAGGAATAATCAAATCAGTAATGTTATTACTCATCTCGTAAACAATTCTCAAATTATTCTTGTTTTCAATGGATTTGATGGATTTTTGAGAAAGTGAGCCAATAATACTAATTCCAAGTTTTTCTATTTTGCTTTTTAATGA
>CALHRB010000393.1 GCA_938038165.1 Candidatus Kapaibacterium sp.
ACTCAAATCTATCTTGCAAAATCAAATATTAATTTGCCAAATTCAACTTCTCAAACAGCCGATGGTCTATATTATGAAGCAGGTATTGCATTAAACCGTTTGCTTCTCTTTTTTAGATTCGACTTGGTTGCAAGATTCTCGCAAAGAACTAACCCCAAAATTATGTTTTCTATAAGTGGAGCTCAATGGTGATATTTTTCATATTTCGCCCAGTAAACAATTTGAAATCAGAGCTTTCAAAATCATATAATGTAAAGAAATTTTAATTCTTTATTCTTTTTAAAATAATTGTTTAAAATCTTCGTTCATCAAATCGGATAAATTAGTCTGAAATATATAAAAGGATTAAAATGAGTGAACTAATAAATAATTCCATAAAAAGAAAAGAGTTGTTAAAGCACATGATTTTGGAATTACACAAAGGTACTGCCCCTGATGAAATCCAAAACAGAATTGCTGCATTGATGCAAAAAATTCCTTATGGCGAGGTTGTTCAAGTTGAACAAGAACTAATAAACGAGGGTCTTCCCGAACAGGAAGTTCTAAGACTTTGCGATTTACATACCAAAGCCTTGGAGGGAAATATTGATCTTGAAGGAGCTAAAACAGTTCCTCCCGGTCACCCAGTTGATACTTTTCTGAAGGAAAATCAAGAATTACTGACAGTTGTAGCAGAATTGAATAATATTTATCAAAAAATTCTTGATGATAATGAGGAGGTTGATCTCGGTAAAGTATTGCTACAAATTAAATCCGATTTCAATAAATTGATGGACGTTGAAAAGCATTACCAAAGAAAAGAAAATCTATTATTTCCTTTTTTGGAGAAATACGGTATAACAGGTCCACCAAAAGTTATGTGGGGAAAACATGATCAAACACGTGAATTGCTTAAAAATGCACTTTCAAGTATGAACATAAAAGGTGAAATCAGTCGAGCCGAGTTGAAGTTAATAGTCGAAATGTTTCTCAAGCCGGCATCTGACTCTGTAAGCGATATGACTTTCAAGGAAGAACAAATACTCTTACCCATGTGTATGGATAGGCTCACAGATGTTGAGTGGTATGAAATTTATCTTCAGACAAACGAAATAGGTTATTGCCTTTATGACCCGCAAATTGAATGGAAGCCTGTTGATATTTCAGATATGCCCCAATTTGCTCAAAAATCGGACTCGATACAGCTCCCGACGGGCAGTTTCACTTCCGAAGAACTTGAAGTAATATTGAACACTTTGCCAATTGATTTAACTTTTGTTGACAGAAACGATAAGGTAAGCTATTTTTCACAATCTAAGGATAGAATTTTTAACCGGAATAGGGCAATTTTGAGGCGTGATGTCAGAATGTGCCATCCTCCTTCAAGTGTTCACATAGTTAATCAGATCGTTGATGACTTCAAGTCCGGCAGAGAAAGCCGTGCTTCTTTCTGGATAAATCTTCATGGCAAATTTATTTTAATTGAATACTTTGCTCTGAGAAATAGCAAAGGAGAATATCTTGGGACCCTTGAAGTCTCGCAGGATCTTACTGATGCAAGACAATTAGAAGGCGAACAAAGACTCTTAAATTACATTAAATCATAAATCGAAAGGTTAAATACAAATGGCAGACAAAAAGTATATCACACCACATACAACAATTGAAGAATTATTCAGTGACTTCCCGGAAATAAAACACTCATTTTTGAAGTTATTTCCCGATTTAGAAAATGTAGTAAATCCTGAATTAAAAAGTTTATTATTTAAAAAAACTACGATTGAGCATCTTTGCTTAAAAAACAATGAAAATCTGGCTGAGACTATCAATTTGTTAAGATCTTATTTAGGCATGGAGCAAAGCGATTTATTAGATGATTTGCCAGAGTGGTTAAACAAATTAAAGATAAAAAATACCTTGGACGCAAGACCAATCATTTTGAGAGGGGGGCACCCTATAGAGGAAGTTATGATGGCTGTTCAAACACTGGATAACGGTGAAGTTTTCAAACTTATCACACCCTTCCAACCATCACCATTAATTGATATGATTGTTAGTCAGGGCTTTAAAGTATATTGTGAAAAAGAAAACGATACTCTTTTTAACACGTATTTTTGCAGATAGAAAGGAAAGAAAATGGAAATTCCACTAAAAACTCTTGGTGATGATCTAACATCAAAAATAATCAATCCGCAGGAATTAATTAACTATCAGGATGGTGCGGTTGTTAGCAGGACAATCATCAAACGAAAAAAAGGAACTGTTACGATTTTTGCTTTTGACAAAGGCGAAGGATTAAGCGAACATACTGCGCCGTTTGATGCAATGGTTCAAATTATTGATGGACAAGCAGAAATAATTATCTCGGGGCAGTCATTTTTCCTCAGCAACGGACAAATGATAATTATGCCTGCTGATATACCTCATGCTCTGAAAGCTAATGAAAGATTCAAAATGATTTTGACTATGATCAGAGAGACAGAGGAATAAATTAATTCCTCTGTCTTTTAAAGGCTGATTTTATAAAGTTTGAAAAAGAAAGGTCGCTTTCATTTTTAGCTAAATTTGTTTGTTCACTAATAGATTTTGATTTATTGCTCAGCAAATCTGAGTTAATGTTTCTATTAAATTCAGTTGATACATCTGCAATTGCTCTTATGTTTTGATCAGAAGCACCTATTAACAGGGTTTTTGTTCCAACCTTTACAACGTAAAGGGCTGTTTTTTGCCTTAGCGGAAGTTTAGACAAAATCTTAAGATCTATGTTGGAATTTAAGGATTTATTTTTTAGAATCAATCTTTTGGCTATCAGCATAACGACAATCAACCCGCCAGCCATTGCAAACAATGTTAAAAAAGAAGTGATTAAAGTATTATCCATCTTTTTCCTTTGCTAATTTAATTTTCTTGCAGCACGTAACCTGTCTGACGGGTCAATAAGAGTGGTAATTCTAATTCCGAAATGCTTATCAATTACCACCACTTCACCCTCGGCTACTTTTTTTCCATTAATCAGAACATCAACTGGCTCACTAACAAGTTTGTCAAATTCAATGACAGAGCCTCTGCCCAATCTCAGAATATCTCTAATAATCATATTTGTTCTGCCGAGTTCGATAGTAACAGGCATTTGCAAATCATAGAGCAATTCAAGTTTTTGTTCACTATTTTCTGAGTTTTTATCGGCAAAACTCATTTCGGGGAACTCAGGTTCTTTCAACTGAACTGCTTTATTATCCTCAGAATCTGAAGCAGAATTATGTGAAACCATAGCATCAATTTCTTCCTGAGACATAGACATTTTATTCCTCCTGTTTATAAGTAATATCTTCTTCGATGAGGTCTTCATCGGAAAGTAAACGAGTAACCCTGACGGCTTTTCTTCCATCAACTGAACCAGGACGCCCGGCTAATTTTTTTCTTCCTGCTATAGAGATTTCAACTTCCTGATTGATCTTCTTTCTTAATTTGATAACATCGCCCACCTTCAGAGTAAGCAGTTCCTGCACCGTTATCCCTGCTTTTCCAAGTTCTACAACAATTGGTAGAAATGTAGTTGCCATCTGTTGTTTCAAAATAGCTGTATTTTCTTTTATCCTTGCAGGAGATTGACGAATTACGGAAGTTGTTACCTGTTGTCTGTTTAACCTTGCTAAGACATCCTCAAGTGCAAATGTAGGAAAACATAAATTCATCAGATAGGTATGTATTCCAATATTAACATCGAAAGAAACCACAACTACTATTTCGGATGAAGGAGCAACTTGAACAAAGTCTGCTTCCATTTCGAGCCGTTGATATTTAAAGCTGAGTTCGGCAACTGAACGCCAAGCATTCCTTAAATCAGAAAGAGCGTGTTCAACAATACCTCTGACAACTGCTTGTTCTATAGGAGTTATTGTTCTTGGTTTCGGCTGTATTTCGGCACTGCCTCCAAGCAGCCTTTCGACAATTGTAAGAGCAAGTTGTGGACTGATCTCAAGAATGCCGTTTCCGTCTGTCCCGTCTATTTCGAAAACATATAAGCAGCTTGGGTTAGATACTGATAAAATAAACTCCGAGTAAAATAACTGATCTACTGAGGTTACAGAAATTGATACAACTGTCTGCAACTTAGAGACCAGATAATACCCAAATACCTCTGCAAAGCTTTCGTGTACTGTTTGTAATGTTCTTACCTGATTTTTGGATATTCTGTTCGGACGTCTGAAATCATAACTCGAAATATCAGATTTTTTCAATTTTCCACTGATAAAATCATCTACGTCCACCGTTCCAGAAGTCATTTCACTCAGTAGTGAGTCAATCTCGGATTGTGAAAGAATATCAGCCATTACTTCCCATTTTCTATTGTATTATAAATTCTTGTAGTATTACTTCTTTAATAAATAGCTTTTTCTCTTTGAAAAATGGTTTGAGATTTGCCATAACATATTCGGGAATTGAATCCCTTTTAACCTGCAATTCTTCAACCGACATAGAGCCGAGCACACTGTTTATGATTCCTCGAACTCTTGACGACAAGGTCGGCGGCAGAGCGGAACTTCCCTCTTCTTTTTTTCCGCCAGGATAGAGTTCTTTCAAACTTTCTTCGTCCTTTGGAAAGAAAATTATTCCGAAATCAGCAACAACAAACTGCGTTGATTGTCTGGGATTAGTCGTTATTCTTCCTGTTTGGAAAAATTCAGATAATTTTTCATTAGCTTTGAAGATCTCAATTTCTTCTTTAATTGGACTGTTTGACTGCTCGCTTTTGGATTCCCCTTCTATTGGACTCTGTCCTGCAGTTGCCTCGGACGTTAAACTACCCACGATATAGGGAAGAAATAGGAATCTGACGGCAAGGATAAGAATCAACAAGACACCCGCAATAATGCCAAGAACAAAAGGCAGTTTTAAACCTCCCGCTTTTTTTTCTTTCTCTTCGGATTCCGGTTTGACGGGTTCCTGCCCGTCTTTTTCCTCTTTTTTTTCCTTGTCTTTTGCCATTTCATTCTTCCTATTTTGTTACAAGTTTACAATTTTATAATCGTCAACTGTTAAATAAAATTAAGTATTATGCTTATCAAATTATTAATTTCTAAAAAATTGTGCCAGATTAAAAAATCTGTTTACCTAATTGTTCCTTAAAGATAGAAATGCCAAATATTTCATTGATTTGCAATCAATTTTGAATAATAAATAATACCTTTCTACTTTTTGAATTTCCTATTAAAGTATCAAAATATCAGCATCAATCTAATATTGGTTAATATTATTCAGCTTCTCTTTTAATTCGATTTTTTTTAAATTGATGTTTAAACTTAAGGTGCTGATTGAAATTTGTTGAAAACTGATGAGTCCCACTGTTGTCTCCTGCTGCAACAAAGAACAAAAAATTATGTTTTTCAGGATTCAGAGCTGCAGAAATCGAACTCTTACTTGGTGAATTGATTGGTCCGGGTGGTAATCCCTTGTAAATATATGTGTTATATGGGCTGTTGTATTCAAGATCGGAAAACGTCAGTCTTTTTCTTTTGCCGATTGCATATTGAACAGTAGGATCGGATTCCATATTCCAGTTCAATCTTAATCTGTTGTGATAAACACCGCTAACGCGTGGTCGTTCATATGGCACTCTTGTTTCGGCTTCAATGATTGAAGCAAGAGTTAGGATCTGATGTTTAGTAAATTTTGAATTCCTTGCTTTTTCAGCAAAATTTGCCTGCCAAACCCTGTTATGCTCTTGTATTAATCTATTAATAACATTGATCGGTTTTTCCTCCCAAAAAAATTCATATGTTTCGGGCATCAAATATCCTTCAAGAGAATTAGAGGGTATTTGATATAATTTTATCAGACTGTCGCTATAGCATAAACGAATGAATTCAAGTGAATCAAGATTTAAATTCCTTTTTGAAATTGATGCGAAATCAGTCAATTGTATCCCCTCAGGATAAACTACCCTAACAATTGATAATTGTTTTCCTGAAAAAATTGCTCTTAAAATGTCGAGGTTTGTATTATTGGGTGTAAAACGATATTTTCCATACTGTACTTTTGAACTTGTTAACTCCATATAAAACTTAGTCAAAGGGATGAAAAGCCAGTCTGGTTCGAACATTCCATATCTGTTGAAAGTTCGGACTATCAGGCTTATGCTCGAGTTTTTTTCGATTTTTACAAATATTTCTTTTTCGCCTGGCACATTTTTGAACAATGTTTTATAAAAAACGAATGCAAAACCAGATATTAATAATACAATCAGAACTGATAATTTCAGCCATAACCAATTTTTTTTTCTTTTTCTGCGCATTTACAATATTTATATGAACAAATAGTTATATATTTGAATTTAATAATTAAATTAAAAAAAATTATAATATAATAAATATTGGAGATATAATTATGAGCATAAAAATAACATTCCCCGGCAATAAAAAAGTTGACGCACATATTAATGGTTTTACTGTTCACACTGACCAAAGAATTGCTGACGGCGGAGATGGCACAGCCCCGGCGCCTTTTGAACTGTTCCTTGCATCAATTGGAACCTGTGCTGGTATCTATGTTCTTGGTTTTTGTGAGAGTCGCGGTATCTCCGCTGAAGGAATTGAAATTGAACAAAGGCCAATTTACGATCCAATTCAAAGAAGAGTTGGTAAGATCGAATTGGAAATAAAGGTGCCTGAAGGTTTTCCCGAAAAGTATAAAGATACTCTTGTTAATGTCGCAAATCTTTGTGCAGTCAAGAAAGCATTAGAAAATCCTCCAACATTCGATACATATGTTACAGAAAAATCTGTAGCTACTGTTTTAGTGTGATTTCGTAATATAAAAAATCTAATGAAATTTAAGATGTCCAACCGCTTGAAAGGTTGGACATCTTGTTTTTCGAATAAAAATATTGATAATTCAATCTATTTGGGTCACTTAGCTTTTAGCACTGCGTTAATAATAATTGGTTGAATCCTGTGAACAAGCCGTCTTGTAATTTTTTCAACTTGTTGTCTTGTAAGGTCGTTTAGTTGATTTTCATATTCGTTCATCAAGCTTTGCCTGACCAGTTCAATTTTTTCAGCTATAGGCTGTATAACTTCGTTATCACTGTTTTCTGCCCAGGTTTGAAATAGCCTAACTTCGTCTTCTATAATTTTTTCTGCTTTTGGAATATCTTTGATTCGTTCGAAATTTTGCCTTTCGAGATAGCCATTGAGTTTTCCAAGGTCATAAACTTCAATTTCTCCGGGCAAATTATTAGTCTCAAAATCCCTTGGTATAGCCATATCAATGATTAAATCGGGGCATTTGCCTTCTGAAATAAGTTTTTGTAGCATTTGATTTGTTACAATATAATCTGGTGATCCAGTGGAGGAAAAGGCGGCTTTGCATTCAGCTAAAACACTTGCAATATTGTCTAAGGGAGCTGCTATTCCTCCATATTCTTCGGCTAAAATTTCAGCTTTGTAAAGTGTTCTATTAACAAAAATCAAATTTTGAAAATTATGAGCTTTCAGCTCGGAAGCCAATATCTTTGTATTCTCATTAACCCCAATTATAGCAATTTTATCATCTGGATTGATTTTATCAATAATAATTTTTGAAGCCACCCCGCTTACAGATTGCCTTCCCTCGCCAAGAATTGTGTTATTACGTATAGCCTTTCCACAGCGAAATGCGGCGTGAAACAATTTGTGCATTATTTTTTCAAGGGTTTTTACTTCGCATGCAATACTATAAGCCTCCTTGACCTGCCCCTGGATTTGATATTCTCCCAAAACAAGTGATTCGAGCCCGGAAATAACCCTGAAAAGATGATTTGTGGCTTGCTCATTGGAAAGAGAAATAAAAAGATGTTCCCTCCCTTCGAAAATAATCTGTTTTTCTTCAAAATAGTATTTTCTCACTATCTCTTCCGGAGTGTGATTTCCTGATAGAAGCATATAGAACTCAATCCTATTGCAAGTGTTCAGTATTAATACAGCTTCTACGCCCTCATATTCTTTTATAGTTTTAAGAGCTTTCGGAATCTCTTTCCTTTGCATTTGAAAAACTCCCCGTTCCTGTGTTTGAGAAGTTTTATGATTAATTCCATATATATATAGATTCATTTTTCTAACTCATTATAATCAATCAATAATTTTCGATAATAACTGCATCCCACCGCCAAGATAACCAATATTTTCAAATCCGAGTTTCTTTAAAAAGAATGCTCCTTCATAAGATCGGGGTCCTTTCTGGCACACAAAAATATAGGTTTTATCCTTAGGAAAATTCCTTATGTGTTTTCTGTATTCATCGAAAGACAAATTTTGTGAATCCAAACTCAAAGGAACGGATTCTACCTCTTCTTTCTCCCTCAAATCAATTATTATTGCATCATCCGGAATTTCATCAAAAGAATAATTGATAACCCCTGAATTCTCTTGCTCCAAAGCCATAGCGCCAAGAAAATTCAACGGATTCATCGGAGCCGAATGCGGTGGAGTATAGCAATGTTCAGCATTGATTAAATCATATAGATTGCCATTCTTTGATAATAAAGATGTAAAAGTGTCTGTATATCGTGTTACTTCACCTTTTCCAATCATTTGAATTCCAAGCAATCTAAGGCTTTCTTTTTCATAAATCAATTTTCCGAAAATTGGTTTTGCATCTGGATGATAATCAGGTCTGTCATACCAAGCACCGACAACTTTAGCTGTATTAAAAGCATTTGCGATTGCTTGATTTATATTTAATCCAGAACCTGCAATAATAGTATCAAAAACTTTTATTGAAATAGCTCCTACACTGCCGGGGAATAGACTTTCAAGTCCAGCAATTGAATCTGCTATCACTCTGCCCTGACGATTAGCAAGTGAACCAAGAGGATAGTATCCATAATTGCCTGTAATTAAATTTTTTATCTCGATGCAATCTCCTCCAGCCCAGACATTAGAAACGTTTGTCCGTAATTGATTATCAACTTTAATGCCTCCAAAATTTCCTGTTTCAAGTCCACTTTTCTCGAAAAGTTCGACACTGGGTTTAACGCCCGTGCAAAGAAATACAGTATCAGAAGTCAGAACCTCGTCATTATCAAGAAATATATCAAAATGCCCCTCCTCGGTTTCAGTTATCATTCTGACAGTGGTGTTTGCGGATATCTTGACTGAGTGATTGCGGAAAATGTTTGTCAGAAAATCACCCAGTTCCTTGTCGAGCGACATAGGAAGTAAATGTGATTCTTTTTCGATTATTGTGGTATCAATTCCCCAAAGCGAAACCAGTGCTTCAGCTAATTCACATCCGATATACCCTCCACCGATAATAACAGCTTTGCTTATTTCGCCCTTTTGAGCCATCAACCTTACCTTTTTTGCATCAATGGGAGAATGAAAGTTCATAATTTTTTCTGAGGAGGGAAATTCAAATTTAGGTTCAATTGGTTTTGCCCCAGTTGCAATTACAAGTTTGTCGAACTCGATAGTTTTATATTCTGACGAGGTTAAACTTTTAAAGCTGACAGTCTTTTTCTGGAAATCAATTTTTGTAACTTCAGATTGGGTAAGAACATCAATATCTTTTGCACTTTTAAAGAACTCAGTATCCCGTGGTTTGCCCCAAGGAGTTTTAATCAAATCGTTAAAGTCATCAATATCTCCCGAAGCAAAAAAAGGCATACCGCAGGTGCTGAAGGAGACAAAGGGAAGCTTTTCCAAAATTGTAATACTGAAATCAGGGCGTAATCTTCTGAGTCTGGCTGCGGTTTTGCAACCAGTTGCCATTCCACCGATAATAACTACTTTTTCCATAACCTTACTTTAGCTGTCTTCGAACTGAAAGGGCTATTTTATAAAGTGCGGTTATGATTAACATTCCAAGAGCCCAAATTCCAATTGATATCATAATTTCAGTAAATGTGGGCCAATAAGGAACAACCTTTCCAAGTGGAGATGGAGTAAATCCAGCAACAATTAATCCGAGCCCTTTGTCAATCCAAATTGATAAAAATACAGCAATACAGGCAAAAAGAAGTATTTTTTCGTTCTCACGATATTTTTTTACTATCAAAAGAACCAATGATATGGCAGCAAGTATTATTGAAGTCCACATCCAGGGAACAAGAGAATAATTGCCATCAAGACCAGTATAAAGAAACTGGAAATGTAAGGCATGCTCGTGTATCCCACTATAAAAAGCTGTAAAAAGTTCCATTAGAAGAAAGAATACATTAAGAATCATAGCATAAGTGGCTATAACTGCTAATTTTTGGATTGGTTCTTTTCCTGTATCAAAATTTGTTAATTTCCTCAGCAATAAACATAAAATAATAAGAAGAGCAGGACCTGCGGCAAAGGCAGTCGCAAGAAATCTTGGAGCCATGATTGCTGACATCCAGAATGGTCTTGCAGCAAGACCTGAATATAAAAATGCAGTTACTGTATGTATGCTTACAGCCCATGGGATAGAAAAAATTATAACGGGTTTAATCCATTTTGGGGGATAAATTCCTTTCTTTTCTGCATCAAGCGTTACAATACTGATAATTACATTTAATACCAAATAGCCCATAAGTGATACAGAATCCCAAAACATCATAGAATTAGGAGTCGGATGAAAAAACACATTCATAATTCTCAGTGGTTGTCCCATATCAACAAAAATAAATGTCATACACATTATTACTGCACCGATAGCAAGAAATTCTCCTAATATTGTAATTTTTGCAAATTCTTTAGTATGGTGAAGATAATAAGGTAAAACAACCATTACTGCCGATGCTGCAACACCAACAAGGAAAGTAAATTGGGCAATATAGAATCCCCAGCTGACATCCCTGCTTAATCCGGTTACACCCAAACCATAATCAAATTGCCTCAAATAAAAAATAGTGCCAGTGCCAATCAATATCAAAAGAAAGAATACCCATAACCAATAATTTCTTGAACCGGTAAATGCATTTTCTAACATAATTTTTTCTCTTTTTAATTGTTTATAAATTAAAAGTTTTCATAAATCGAAAAAAAATAAAAATTTTTCAAATCTTATGTGCAATTTGTAATCTAAATGTTTGCAAAGGTTATTACCATTGAAATATTTATCATTTCATTATTAATTCTAAATGATTGTTTAATAAATTTTTTTTAATTTTTATTGATTAAAATTTTGTC
>CALHRB010000394.1 GCA_938038165.1 Candidatus Kapaibacterium sp.
AGCACCGTGTTGTAAATTAATTTTTTCATCTTCTTTTCCGAATTGACCAATTAAATTCATCGGGCGTCTAATATTATCAATATTCTTAAGTTGTAATAAGCAGAAATGAAAAACTGAGTATGAACATAGTATGATAATATATGCAGTCATAAAACTCCGATAAAATTAATTCTTAAGTTTCTTCTCAACAAAAATAGATGTAATGAGTAGAACAGCTAAGATTATGTCTACCACTTGCCAAGCACTTCTATCAAAAGATATTTTAATAATTGGATTTAATAAAATTGCAGCAACAATAAAAATTTGAGGAGTATATTTAATTTTGAGTTTGTAATCAGTGTATGCTAAATAAACAAAACCAATTGTTCCGAATATTCTTAGTAGTTGATAATACCAATAAGGCATAACTAAAAGGCATAAAAATAATCCAACAATTAAAATAATTTTTATACTATTTTTTTGATTTATCATAAATTTTTATAGTTCAATTCAGGAGATTATATACACCAAGTTCGAGATAGTAAGTTCCAAATTGAATTGCTAAAGAAAGAATCGGAAAGCCTATTAAATAACCAATTAGCTTTTTTACTTTTTCACCATTTGTATGACAATATTCACTTCCGCTCAATATCTTATAAGAATTTGTCAATGCTTTATAAGAAACATAAATTGATATTGAAGCCAATGAAGCAAGAATGTTTGGAATAATACCAGCCAAGCTATATTTAGGAAGTTGAAATAAAAAATATATTTTTTCTAAAACATAGAACGAGACAAAAAAACCTTGAATTAGAATAAAATATATAATGAAAGGGGTCCAGATATAATGATACCATTTAACACCTAATATTGAATGTTTTCTTTCATCAAAAAATTTCATATGCTTTTTGCTAATTTCATTACCAAAATTGCCAGCAATAAATCCGGCAATAATATTTATTAATGCTAAAACAATTGCCATTATTTTGGATAATGTGTCGGTTTCAATTTCAATTAAGACATTGCCAATATTTATTTCACCATTTAACTGCCCATAGAAATAATACAACCAAAATGCAAATGATGGAATGGCACTTAATACACCCACAAGTTTACCTTTAGTTCTTGAAATTAGACCAGCAATAAAAGCACCCCAACTACTTGCAATGATTGATGCAAGAGTTCGAATAAACCAGTTATCCCAAGTAAATGAATTCCATTCTTTATTTTCTTCAACAAAATATAAATAAGCACCTCTGTCAATTGCACTTATTAATAGAACGCCAGCTATAATACCACACAATGTCGAACCAATTAATCTCAAAGAATTATTCTTAGGGGCTACTTCATATCGCGGGAAATCAAGCTCATTTACATTATCCATAAATACTCCAATTAATTCATCGCTGCAATTTTTTGAGCAAGGATATCTCTTTCAACATTTTGATTGATACTATCCACAATAATTTTAACTAACTTATCAACAATTGAAGGGGGATAACCTAAAATTGGAGCTAATGTTTTACATAAATCCATTTCACTTTCTTTGATCTTTCCATCTATCATCATCATAAAGACTAAATCAAGGATCTGATATGCTCGATCTTGATTATTTGTTGGTGGTGTAAATTTTACTTTGTGGGGATTTTTAAGAATTTCTTGAAATTCATTCGGGGGAAGACCCCAGCGCGAAGCAATATCAAATAACAACTCTTGTTCTCTTTTATCTATGTTACCATCAGACATAGCTAAAGTCATCAAGTTCAAAATATGACTCTTCCGAATTTTTGTTTTTTCACTGTCGAACCAGCTCATATCAATACTCCTTTTCTGTGTTAAAATTTTCCATAAAATTGAGTGATATCAAAAATTATTTTCTTTGAAGTTCCGTTTGAAAGTTTAATTTCTAAAATATCGTAGCTTCTTAAGTTATTATCATATTGCATCTGTTGTTCTAATTACCAATCGCGTCCTTTTGCACCATATTTTGATTGGATAAATTCATATTCAGCAGGGATGCCAACTAACGAACTCGAAGCATTAATAATTACAGCATTTTGTTCTGTTGATCCATCACCACCACCAAACATTTTTGAATTTAGAGCCAATGAATTTTTCTTTTTAAAGAAGTCTAATATGCCCATATCACACCTTTATAATTTAATTTCCTAACTATTACTTAACCCGCCGATAAATATCATTATCTGGAATAATATCCGTCAGAGACGGACAAGTCTACCAGCGTTTTGTTTATTTTTAATTAAAATTCTCAATTTCTTGCTCACTATCTCTACACACTAAATTAAGCTGTCTATGGTTAATTAAATCGGGAATGTTATTTCTCTTTATATAAATTTTATGTGTTTGATTTTTCCACAATCGTTTGTGTACTGCTTGAGGAGTTCCGGAAGTTGTAGAAATATTTAGCTTTCCATTTTGCAAAAAATATTTCCTTTGTTTTGCTGATTAAATCTATGAAAAATTAATTTTTAAGTCAACATTTTTTCAAAAATTTTTTTTAGCTGTTCAATAAGAAGAGATACTGTTACTTCTTTATCTGAAATAACAAAGCAATCTTTTGATTACTTAAAGAAAATCAGATTACCTAATCCA
>CALHRB010000395.1 GCA_938038165.1 Candidatus Kapaibacterium sp.
CAAAATTAGAAATAAATCCTCTGAAGATTAATTCAATCATTGGAAAGATTCTTGTTGGGGGTCCTGAAAAAGGAATATTGAAATTTGGTCAAATTACCCTTTCAGATAGCAGCTTTTATCCCGAAATTATCAATGGAGGATTGAAAATTGAGGGGGTTTGTCAGCATTCTTTGAATGACTTTGAACTAACAACCGGAACTGATTTTAATTTATTTTCAAGTATAATAGAAAATGAATTAAAAATAATGCTTGGAAGTAATGAATGTGGCTTAATTCAAATAAGACTTTTTGATATAAAGGGTCAAGAAATAATAAAGGCTGATTGGCTGAGAAATTCTTTGTCAAGTGATATCGAAGAAAAAGTTTTTACTTTTGATATGAGCCATCAGCCCACAGGATATTACCTGCTTATGATACAAACTACAAAGAAAAGAACAGGAAAACCATTCTTGAAAATAAAATAATATTAATGAATTAATACTTATGATTTTTGTAACCTTTTTCATTTAAATTGTGTTATAATATCATAAACAATTACAAGAAAAGGAAAAAATATGAAAAGCACTCTCTGTTCATTCTTAATTCTTTCATTAACATTATTTATTGCCTGCAATAAAAGCACAGAACCAGAAAAAGATGCCGTAAGAGAATTGACAATTGTTGAAAAGCAAATTGCCAGCTCTTCTAATACATTTGGTTTCAGACTTTTTCAAAAAGTCAGCAGCAAGGAAGAAGGAAATGTTTTTATTTCTCCTCTTAGCTTTTCTTTTGCCTTAGGAATGACGTATAACGGCTCAAATGGATCAACAAAAGAAGCTATGAAAAAAACATTGGTTTATCCTGACTTATCAGATTTTGAAATAAATCAATCTTTCAAAGCATTAATTGAATTATTTACGACCCTTGATGATAAAGTTGCTTTTTTGCTTGCAAACTCCATCTGGTATAAAGAAGGATTCTCTCTTGAAGATGAATTTGTAGAATTAAATAAAAGATATTTTAATGCTGAAGTAGCTGCTCTTAATTTTATGAGCCCTATTGCAAAAGATATAATCAACAAATGGTGTGAAGAGAAAACGAATGGGAGAATCAAGAAGGTTATTGACAACTTACCCGATTATGCAGTAATGTATTTGATTAATGCAATTTATTTCAAAGGGATTTGGCAGTCTAAATTTGATAAGAAATATACAAAGGAACAAGATTTTTTTAAATATGACGGAAATAGCTATAAATTAATGATGATGACTAAATCTGATTCAAACTTTAGGTATTTTGCAAATTTGAAATTTCAGGCAGTTGATTTGGCTTATTCAAAAGGAGACTATGCAATGACTGTCATCTTGCCTAATTCTGGATATAATTTAAACAATATAATATCGGACCTAAATCAGGAAAATTACAATTTGTGGATTTCAAGTTTTAAGAAAAGACACGGACATCTTTCTATGCCAAAATTTAAGCTGGATTTCAAACGATCCTTCAAGGACATTCTTTCTGATATGGGTATGTCTATAGCTTTCAGCGACGGCGTGGCTGATTTTTCAAAAATTAACAAAAAGGGAAATTTATTTATTTCTGATGTTCTTCACAAATCATTCCTTGAAATTAATGAAGAAGGGACTGAAGCAGCGGCTGTTACTGTTGTTGAAATTGGTTATACAAGCATTGGTGATGAATTCAGAATGAATGTCAATAAACCATTTTTGCTTATTATAAGAGAAACAAAGAATAATACAATTTTGTTCTTGGGTAAAATTGTTGAGCCTCCGAGCAATTAGAATCAAACAATCTTTTTTATGATTTAATTGCAACGATTTGTAAGTCGGTGTTCCTTTTAATAACAGCTCGAATTTTAAAACGAGGAGATTCAACTAAATGGCGTATCGTAAAATCACCAAATACGTTTAAACCTTTGCCAATAATTATTGGAGCAATAAACAGGTGAAATTCATCATAAATCTTTTCATTAATGAATGACGAGAACACAGAAGCTCCACCCTCAACTAAAATTGAAGCTATATTAAATTCTCGAGACAATTTTGAAACAGCATCCTGCACGTCTAATTTTCCTTCGTTGTTTTGCCAAACAGGCAATATATTGATGCCCTTTGACTTCAGAAGTTCGGCTTTTCTCGAATCAGATACCTCAGGTTTACAGCAGACAATGACCGGCGAAGCTGAATCATTGAAAATATCTGTTTCAAGAGGTAATGAAAGTGAAGAATCAAAAATAATTCGTAGGGGATTTCTTCCTTCGATTTCTCTTACTGTTAGGCTTGGGTTGTCATTTAGAACTGTTCGTCTGCCAACAAGCACAGCATCTACTTCAAAACGAAGAGAATGAACAGCTTTTCGGCTTTCGGGGGAAGTAATCCATTTAGATTCACCGCTTGATGTAGCAATATTACCATCAAGTGATTGGGCTGTTTTAATTATAACATAAGGTAGCTTTGTTGTAATATTTTTTATAAAAAAACGGTTAACCCATTTGCAATCTTCAAGCAGAATATCGGCTTCGACATTAATCCCAGCATCTCTCAGTACTTCAATTCCTCTGCCTGAAACAACTGGATTAGGATCTGTCATGCCCACAATAACATTCCGAAATTTTTTTTCAATGATAGCTGAGGTGCAAGGAGGGGTCTTTCCGTAATGATTACAAGGTTCAAGGTTAACATATAGAGTTGCATCAGAAAGATCAACACCCTTACAATTCTCAATAGCTTCGATTTCGGCGTGAGGTGCTCCAAATTTTTTATGCCATCCTTCACCAATAATAACTCCATTTTTCACAATAACAGCACCTACTCTGGGGTTCGGACTTACATAACCTGTCCCCTTATATGCCAATTCTATGGCACGGTTCATATAAAACTCATTAGTCATTTCTAAACTTTGGAATAAATACTTCTTATTAAAAAAAGAAATTTACAAAAATATTTACACATAAAATTGTAAACTATTCTGTAAGGAAAAATGTACAATACTGTGAATCTTTTTTCATATATATTTTTTTAAGTAACTTTCTATACTACAAAGACTTGTAGTTGTCCTTATACTTTTTTCCAAAAATTAATTCATTTTCAAAATCTATTTAAAATTGGCATACTATTTCAAATATAATAATTAAGTTAATTATATAAAGAAATTGGTAGCCGGCTAACAACAAATTTTTTAAAAACTATTAATAAAATAAGTAGACTTATCATGAAAAGGACAGTTTTAATAATCGCAATAGCAATCACACTTCAACTGATTGAAACAGCTTCGAACAGCGAAAAAACATTAAAAAGCGAGTCAGATTTATTATTTAGACACTACTCCTTATTGAATAATGTGAAAGGTACTCCTACTTCAATTGAGCCAAAAGAAGACAATTTTTCTGAATGGATTTATGTTGACACCAGCCCCAAAGGATATGACATAGATTACATCTACTTGATAGACAATATGGGTATCATTTATGCGATCTTAATTTTACTTTATCCTGAGAAAGATGTGCCAGATAATCCAATTCCTGGAAATATAAAGTTATAATAAATAAAGGGCTGTTCCAAAAGATAATTCTGTTATGAATTACAAAAGAGACAGCCCTTTTTTTTCTGATCAATTATTTTGCTAAAATAAATCCAAAGTGCCTGATATCATTTCTTGTTGTCATAATCAATGAGTAAAATCCTGAAGGGCATTTATTACCATTTTTATCAGTTCCATCCCAACTAAATTCATAAAACCCTTTTTCAAGATTAATATTTTCAAGATTTAAATACTCCTTACCATTGATATCTAAAATTTTTATTGATAATATATCTGAAAAAATCGAACTAACAGAAAAATTAAGTTTATCATTTGTTGGATTCGGATAAATATTAACCAGATTGTTAAATGAATTCATATAATCAACATAGGTTGATATATTTCCTTTCAGAGATAATTTTACCGGCTCACTTTTACCCTTAATAGAGATAACAAAATCAGCATTTGATTCTTCTAATTTTTTGGGTTCAAATCTTATGGTAACAAAGTCAGATGCTTTTGATTTAATGCTTAATTTATTTTTATCATCTTTAATTAAAAATGCATCCTTATCAACTCCTGTTATAGACAAATTCAAATCGGCATGAAGTGTTCCATTGTTTACGATAATCAGCTGTCTTTCTGCTGGAAAATTGATTGATGAAGTAGTTAAATTAAAAGGAGAAGTTGGTAATTCTAAAACTATATCACCAGCAAAACCAATTATTGACAGACTGGGATTTGTTTCGGAATTGCTTACAAATTCAAGATAAGCTGATTTCTGTCCTTCGCTTTTTGGATTGAATTTAATATTAATATCCGAAGACTCACCCTTATTCAAAGAAAGCGGCAGGCTTATTCCAGAGATTGAAAAATCATTTGCATCATCACCAGTAATATTAATTTTGGAAATAATTAATGTTTGTGTTCCAATATTTCTGATCAAGCCGAAAAAGGAAGTGTCTTTTTGAGTATTAACAATCGTTTGTCCAAAATCAAGTGCTGTATGAAGCAAACTAAGTTGTGGGTTAGAAGAGGCATCATTAACTATTAAAACCGCCTGTTTACTAATTACATTGCCACAATCATTACTAACCTTGCAAGAGTACTCTCCGGAGTCGGATTTTTGAACATTTTTGAGATGCAAATCAGCAGCATTTGCTCCTGATATGTCTTTTCCATCTTTCATCCATTGAAATTTCAATTTGTCACCTCTGGCTGCAACCGTAAAATCTACATCGGATCCCTCTGGAACAGAAACATCCTTTGGTTGTAATGTTATTTCAGGTGATTTTATGATCGTAATAATGGCGGTTTCACTAAACTGCTGAGGCGGACAGACTCCCGAGACGACAACATCGTAAGTACCTAAATGATTGACCGAGACATTTTCTATTACAAAAACTGAGTCTGTGGCATTAGGAATAATATTTCCGTTCTTTCTCCATTGAAATTTCAAGTCAGACCCTTTTGCTGTTACTTTGAATAAGACTTTGTCGCCCTCGCATGCTTCAGTTGTTTTGGGGTGTGATATAATTTGTGGAGCTTCATTAACAGTTAATTTTGCCTGGGCGGAAGTCCTTGATGGTGAGCATTTCCCCGAAACAACACAGTCATATAAACCTTCATCGGATTTTTGGACATTGAAAATCGTTAGTGTCGAATCTGTTGCTCCGGTAATTGGATTACCCCCTTTTCTCCATTGATAACTGAGTTCAGTTCCAGTTGCACCAATTGAAAATGACGCTTGTTCTCCGGAACATACTGAAACAGGCTGGGGTTGCCGTACTAATGAAGGCGATTCGTCAACAGTAAGAGTTGCTACACTTGATGTTATTTGATTCCCGCAGGCTGCAGTAACCACACAATCATAATTCCCGGCACTATTCAATGTAACAGGGTTAATATTTAAAGTTGCATTATTGCTATTTGGGATGTTTGTTCCATTTTTTCTCCATACATAATTAAGACCACTGCCTGTGGCAACAATTCTAAAAGTAATAGACTGACCAGTACATGCAGTGGCTGATTGAGGATTTTCCGTTATTTGAACAGCCTGTCCTATAGTGAATGTGCTGTTGGAAACATCATTAACAGAAGCATCAGATGAGTTCGAAATTTTTATCAAATATTGACTGCCCGGAGCTTGATCCGCAGGGATATTCCAACTCCATGAACCTGTACTAGCTGAAATATTTGTTGCAAGATTTGAATAGTTGGAACCATTGTCTGAAGATATGGCTATATCAACATTCTGAATTGCTGTGGCAGACCATGTGATATTTCGTGTTGATCCGGGGCACCAAATTTCACCGCCATTTGGCGAGTTAACGGTAATTGATGGAGCTTCCTGAACAGTTATTGTTTGAATAGAAAGCCTATTCCATTGATCATTGGCATCAGCATTTCCATTACCATTGACACAATTGGCAATTGCTCTAAGGTAGTAGTTCCCAGGTTGAGATGGAGCTGTCCAGGAGAAAGAAAAACTTGCTGAACCACTCTGTAATGATTTTGGGGATGAATGTGTCAGCTCACCTGAACTAAGTTGTAATCCTGACCCAGATCCTGGATTAAGTGTTCCTGCATTTGTTTCGCCTGTTGTAGTGGTTTTAACAGCAATATCAATTCCGGCTGCGGAATGGTTTGAGTTTGAACTCGAAACTGTTATTGTCAAATTCAATGTTGAACCTGTTTGAACAGTGAATGAGCCAGACTGGCTCGAAACACTTAGACTAACATTAGAATTTGCTCCCGTTGAATGGCAGTAACAACCGTTTGATGTGCTGGAAGTTAACCCTGTATAACCATTAGACCTTGCATACACAGCTAAAGAAACAGCTATAACAAAGCATAATGAAAATATGATTAAAGCAATCCTTAGCTTTAAACGATTTACCTCAATTAAATTATATTTGTAAACAGTTTTCATAAAACCTCTTAAAATTATAATTAATAAAATATTTAGTATTAACTAATTTATTAATTAAAAGTTACAAATTTTTGCAAATTAAATAATTTTATTTTAGAATAATTTTTAATGTAACTGATGGATAGATAAACTGAGTGAAAGATAGAGCAATATTGTCATCTATATTAAAATCATAAAGATGAGCCCCGACGTAAGAATCAATGGCGGCAAGCAAATAAACCGCAACGAGGAAAAAAGCACTTTGGTCCCGGTTGTCACGATAAAATTCTTTTTTACTCCTTAAAATAAATAGTTCAGAACTGTTTGGATTAGTTTCCTTGATTTCATCAAATTGTTTTTGGTAAGTTTGGAATTTTGAGTTATTATCAAGAACAAAATAGACAAGTAAGCCACAGCCAGCAGCAAAAAGTGGAGCTTTCCAATAATTTTCGACATATATCTGACCCCAGCCCGGAAGGGCAAGAGATCTAAGTATTGCTCCAAGTGGGGATTTTTTCATTTCAAAATTTTTTTCAGAAATTTTTTGATTTTCTGTAATTGTAGAAAGATTTTTGAAAACCGTTGAATCTTTATTTTCTATGGATAGAGAATCTAACTGATAATTAAAATTTTGAGGAATTAAACTCTGAGAAAAACAAAAGAAAAGAGAGAATAACAATGAAAAAAAGCCGGTTTGGCTTTTTTGGAAGATTATCTTGAAAATCATTGTCAATTCTGACTGTTTTAAATTCAATAATCAATTACTGATTTTGTTTCACTTGTTGCAGATAATAGTATTTACCCAATAATGCCGCACCGATAATACCGGCATCTTTGGTGAATTCTGCCCTTCGAATCTCAGCTTGCTCGGCAATTGTCGGTATTGCTCGCTCCTTGATTGTTTTCAAAGCAACGTCAAAAAGAATCGGATGCGCAAGTGAAATGCCACCACCAATAATTACAACTCTCATGTCTAAAAGGTTCATTGCTGAAACAAGCCCTAAACCAAGATATTCACCAATGGTAGTAAATATTTCAATGGCAGCCTCATCATTTTGTGCAGATGCTTCAGATACAAAATAAGGATCAGGTCTATCATATTTATGCAGTATAGAATCAGGATAATTCTTTATAACCCGTGCTGCAAAGGCTGTAATCTGATTTCTTCCAACATATTCTTCAAGAATGCCTGTTCTGAATGGCATCTTTGAATTTACCGACTCGTGGGCATCTATAATAACGTGACCAATTTCACCTGCTCCTCTGTATTTTCCTCTAAGGATTTTTCTATCGTAAACTATTGCCCCGCCAACTCCTGTTCCCAAAGTTACGTAAAGAAAATGCGTCTCATTTTTTCCGGCACCAAGAAGCATTTCCGCAGCAGCTGCTGCATTTGCATCGTTATCTATCTCGATTGGCAAAGAAAACTGATTTCTGAGAAATTTACCCAAGGAAATATCATACCATTCCGGTAAATTGGGAGATATCTTAACTGTTCCCTCTTCATCAACTATACCGGGTATTCCAACGCCTATGGACTTTGCATTTTTGAATTTATTCAAAGTAATTGTCAACATTCTCTTTATAAGGTTAAGAACATAGTCAAGACCTTTGTGAGCATTGGTTGCGGCTGTATATTGATGTACTAATTTGCCTGTTTCGTCTATAACTCCAATCTTGAAATTTGTTCCACCGATGTCTAAACCGATATACATAGTATAATTTTAATATTTAACGGAGAATATTATAAAATAACGTAATTGATCTGTGAATTATTTTGGTTTGCTTAGAATATAAACTTTCTCACCAGGAAAAATATACCCGTAGTATTCTCTGGCAATTCTTTCTATTTCTGAATAATCATTTTCGAGACGCTTTTTTGAATTTAGGAGTGAGTCCCTGATTGAAATCTCGGTTTGTCTAATCATTAACAGGCTGTTCTTTTTTGAATTTAATTCTATCCTCTTCAACAGTCCAAAATCAGAAAAAACAAAAAATAGTAATATTAAAACAAAAAATAAAGTATAGATGATTATGCTTATCTTTCTTTTCATTCTAATATTCATGAGAATTTTTTAAGAATATCAATATAATTATCCATTTCTTCTTTTGTTCTTTTCTCTGTTACAGCGATAAGTAATCCTTTTTCACATTCCGGGAAGCGACTTGTATCTATTCCACCTAAAATACCGGCTTTCTGAGCTTCATCGAGAATAATTGAAGGACTAACTGGGGTTTTAACCATGAATTCTCTAAAAAAAGGTTTATTATTAAATAGTGAATATCCCGGCAATTCCTTGATTTTTGAGGCTAAGTAATGTGCTTTGTGGAAAGAAGTCTCTGCTACTTCGATAATGCCAGCTTTGCCCATAGTTTCCATATAAACTGTAGCCGCAAGCATAAATAAACCTTGATTTGTGCATATATTTGATGTTGCTTTTTCTCTTTTAATCTGTTGTTCTCTTGTCTGAAGCGTGAGAACAAAGCATTTTTTTCCATCTGCATCAAGAGTAACCCCTGCAATTCTGCCGGGAATTTTTCTGATTAGTTCTTTCTTGGTAGCAAATAATCCTAAGTAGGGTCCACCAAAGCTGAGTGGAATTCCCAAACTTTGTCCCTCACCTGTTGCAATATCAGCATTATATTCCCCTGGTGCCTTTAAAATTCCAAGAGATATAGGATCAGCCGATACAACGAGCAAGGCACCTTTACTATGAGCTATCCTTTCTATTTCCTCTACTTCTTCAAGATTTCCATAAGCATTAGGATGCTGTACTATAACGGCTGATGTTTTATCTGATATATTTTTTTCTAGTTCCTCTAAATCACAAGTTCCATCACTTTGGACGAATGTTTTATATGTAAAATTCTTTCCTGCACAAACAGTTGATATGACTTTTTTATAATTTGGATTGATAGTCCCTGCAAATAGAAATTCAGTTTTTCGATTGTGAGCAAAGGACATTAAAC
>CALHRB010000396.1 GCA_938038165.1 Candidatus Kapaibacterium sp.
TCATTTATTTATAATAAAAACTCATATGCAATCTTTTATTGTCTGTTGAAAGGATAAAAAGCAACAACAATACGTGGTAATGAGAAGAATGATGTTATTCTTTGTTCAACAAATTTGATATCATTCGGGTCATTTGGATTAAATATAATACCAAAAGTATTGCTGACTGTCATATCAAAACTAAGTCGCCATTCTGCCGAAACAGTGAGCAATCCAACACCAGTAAAAGGTAAGTTCAAGTTAAACCCAATTCCAGTATTAATGGCAAATGAGCTGTTTTCTTTCTCTTTGTCAGTTCCTTCGCCGAATTTATTAAAAATGATGGAGGGTCCCAATGTTCCAAAAAAATTCAATCTGCTGTTGGGATTTACATACCATTGAGTTCCTAACTCAAAGACCTGATGGATGTTGGGACCGAGAAGATTTTTGCTTTTCTCAACAATTTTTCTATTTTTTGAATAAACATATCCTAATTGAATTGAAACAAATTCCCATGGGAAGTAGTTAATCAATCCTCCATAAAAAATTATTCCTTCATAGGAAACATCCCTTGTGCCTTTAGCCTCTTCGATGGATTGGACAATAGTGTTAGTTCCAAGAAAGCCTCCGATGCCTATTGATTTTTCATAAGGATTGAATACTTCTTGTTCTTCGCTGAATAAATCCTTGAATTCACTTTCTTCCGTCCTGGTAGATTGAGCAATCAAAGAGGATACACAGAATGAAAAGAAAAAAAGTAAAATTACAATTTTAAATAAAGATTTTGCGTTTTTTGTTGTCATCTTAATTACCTCATCTATGGATATCTTTTTTATTTCAGCGATTTTTTCTGCAATAAATTTCAGGAAGGCAGGTTCATTTTTTTTGCCTCTATAAGGAACCGGCGTCATCCATGGCGAGTCTGTCTCAAGGAGAATCTTTTCCAGAGGTGCAGTTCGAACTGTCTCTTCTAAATTTGATTTCCTGAAAGTAATGTTCCCAGTAAAAGAAACATTAAAACCCAAATTCAAGGCTTTCTCCAATTGTTCAGTATTTCCCGAAAAACAGTGCAGTACTCCGGTCAATGTTCCATCTTGTTCATCTTCAAGAATTGCGAAAATATCCTCGAATGCATCCCTATTGTGGACAATGACTGGCAAATTGTATTTTTTTGCAAGTTTTAAATGTTTTCTGAATAGATTTTTTTGTACATCAGGCGGCGAAAAATCATAAAAATAATCAAGCCCTATCTCACCGACTGCTATCGGATTTTGCTCGTTTATTATTTTTTCAACCAGATTTATTGCTTCTCCATTAACTTCATTTGAGTTATGCGGGTGAATTCCTATTCCAAAAAACAATTTCTCAGAACTTTTAGCTACATCAATTAACTTATTAAAAGTTTTTGGCTCTATTGCAGGCATGATAATTTTTTCTACCCCAGATTCTTCAGCCCTTATTAGAATATCATTGCGAACATCGTCGAAATCCTTGACGTCAATATGTGCGTGAGTATCAATCATTAGTGTCTTATTTTTTTAAATCCTTTATTGCATTGATGACTTCCTCGACATGACCATCTACTTTGACATTTGAAAATACTTTTCTGATTATTCCTTTATCATCAATAATATAGGTAGTTCGGACAACTCCGAGATACTTTTTTCCATACATTGATTTTTCACCAATAATATCATAAGCATTGCAAATGACTTTTTCAGGGTCAGGAATCAAATGGAAATTCAAATTGAACTTTGTCTTAAAATTATTATGTGACTTCAGGCTATCCGGACTTACGCCGATGACTTCAACGCCTAATTTTGTAATTTCTTCCATATTATCTCTGAAACTGCAAGCTTCTTTAGTGCAGCCGGATGTATTATCCTTTGGATAGAAATAAAGAACAAACCATTTTCCTTTTAAGTCTTTTAAGCTCAGATTTTTATTCTCATCAATGGCTCCTTCGAAATTTGGAGCTTTATCACCGATTCTAAGTGCCATAATTTACTCCTTATGAAATTATATTATTTTCTTTGAATTTCTTTAGCACCGAATAATTCTTCCAATAAATGCTCTATTGGGTGCTTATTTTCTTCTGATTTATTTTGTTTAAGAATGACTTCAGACGTTTTTCCTTTGTTTTCCTTGTTTGATGATTTTTTGCTTGATGGCTTTGGTGCTATTTTTTCTTTTGTACCTGCTTCATTCTCATTCGGCTCAAATTTTTCTGGAGAACCAAGCAAAATTTTACATTTTATTTCCGCATTGTAAAATTCATATAAGGCACTTATTATCGAAAGCCGCTTTTTCTCTAAATTTTCGAGAGCAAAATTGCTTACAACCTCAAAAATTATTTCTGAGTCATAAAAAGTTGGCAAAACAAGATTCTTATTATTAAGCATTGATAGACCATTATCGGAATTAGCATACCTCTCCAGAAATTCTGCCCATCCCTCCCTAATTCTATCAGCACTTAAATTAATAGCTGTAAGACTTTTGTTGTCAGATTTTGGTTCATTGACCTCTGACGTATCAAAATCATAACTCGGTAGTGTAATACTTTCCCAGACATTTTTTGCGAACTGTACTGGTTCGTTCACTTTTGTCAAATTTTCAGAATTATCAGCAAGCTGATAGCTGATTTTTTCATTCCTATCAGATATCTTTTCTCTTTCAGGAATGTTAGTGTTTTGTTTTGAAGTAGGCAATCCTTTCAAAGTCCTGATTTCTTCGAGCAATTCAGAAATATCGAGAAGTGAGTCGAGCGAAGCCATTTGAACAAGAGCTACTTCAAATTTTATTCTTGGTTGGGGTGAAAACCTTAACGCCTGTTCGGTTGAGGTAATTAAATTCAAAATCCTTAACAAATCCGATTTTGTGAATTTACTTGCTTCATCCTCATATTTTTTTAAATAAGCAGAAGAGCCTTCTATCAATTTAGTGGAATTTGTAAGTCTCACTGTGAGTAAATTACGGAAGTGCTCAACCATTCCGCCAAGACATTCCTGAATGTCATAACCTTTATTGACAGCTTCCTTAACAATTTCGAGCATCTCCTCGGGAATATGTTCATAAATAGCCCTGCTGATTCTAAAATAGAAATCGAGATCAACAAGGTGAAGAGCATCGAGCAAGGAATCATAATTAATCTTATCTCCACAAAAAGCGCGAACTTGATCGAAAATACTTTGAGCGTCTCTCATTGAGCCATCAGCTTTTTTGGAAATAGCAATCAGCGATTCCTCGTCAATTTCCATTCCTTCAGCTTTAGCAATCAACTCAATATGTTGTTTTATTGTTTCGAGTTCCATTCTTTTGAAAGAATGCCTCTGACATCGGCTCAATATTGTTGCAGGAACTTTATGTGGTTCAGTTGTAGCAAAAACGAACAATAGGTGGGGCGGGGGTTCTTCCAATGTTTTTAGCAAGGCATTAAAAGCCGATGTCGAAAGCATATGGACTTCGTCAATTATATACATCTTGTATTTGCCGTTCACAGGAGGATATTTGGCATTTTCACGCAATTTTCTAACGTCATCAACGCTATTGTTCGAGGCACCGTCAATTTCAATAACATCCAGCGACCGACCTTCGATAATTGACATACACGAAAGGCATTCATTGCATGGCTCAAAATCCTTAGGATTAGTGCAATTCAGTGCTCTTGCCAAAATTCTTGCGGTGGTTGTTTTTCCAACTCCTCTCGGTCCGCTGAATAAATAAGCATGATGGACTCTTCCAGTCCTAAGTGCGTTTTTGAGTGTTATAGTGATATGGTTCTGCCCCACAACATCACTAAATTTTAAAGGCCTCCATTTCCTCGCCGTAACAATAAAGTTATTTTCGTTTTGCATTCACTTCAAATGAATTATTGTAACTTTTTATGTGTTATTTTGTCAATTATCTTAACAGTTTTTTTTAAATTCTATTTTATTTTTTTTTAATA